>DQLG01000488.1 GCA_015660315.1 Candidatus Latescibacterota bacterium | reverse complement strand
AGGCTGGTGGGTTCGCATATGATACCATAGCCGCTGCTGGCCTCGGCGAAGAGCTTGGATTTGGCCGTTACGTGTTTGGCGCCGACACCGTAGATTTCCTCGTCGGCAGTGACGACAATATAAAGCGGGGCTGTCAGTTGCGCGGTTTTGAAGCCGGCGGCGGCGCAGATTGTGGCTGACAGTGGGCCTTTCATGTCGCAGGAACCTCGGCCGTAGAGTTTGTCTTTGGCGACCCAAGGGCTATAGGGGCTGCGGCTCCAGCCATCGTCTGGATTAGCTGGCACCACATCGTCGTGGCTCATCAGTGACAGCCCTCCTGTGCCTTTGCCGAGTTTGCCGACGATGGACAATTTAGCGACCCCTGTCGCATCGATATAGGGGATTTCTTCTATTTGAAAACCCAAATGATCCAGCACCCCGGCGGCATGCTGTGTGACCTCGACATTGCTGGTTTGGCTTTCGGAGGGATAGCTGACGAATTCCTTGGTCAATTTGATGACGTCGAGTTTCATTGCAGATCCGCTTTCGCGAGGGGTGTGCTTGGCAAAATAAGAAGGGAAATTAGTGAGGGCAAGGGGAAGAGCTTGTTGACAGCGTTTAAAAAAGAAGATATAAATGAATGCTATTACTGGATTTATAAAAATTTACTCAAGGGAATGAAATATGAACAGGCCACCGGAAGAATTCATCAGAGTAGAGGAAGATCGGCTAATGGATTTTGGCGTAGCTTGCTTTAAAGAATCCGGCTTAGATGAAGATCACGCCACGCTTTTTACCCGCTTGTTAGTAAATTGCGATTTGCGGGGTGTGCGCAGCCATGGCTCGCGCAATTTCAGCGGTTATTGCAGCGCCTTTGAGACAAAGAGTGCCAATCCTCGACCTAATATTCGAGTGGTACAGGAGACTCCGGCGACCGCGGTGCTCGATGGCGATGGGACTTTGGGTTATTGGCCGATGGTAAAGGCTAGTGAATATGCAATAAAAAAGGCTAAGGCCGTAGGTGTCGGTATGGCTACAGTACGGCCGATTGGCCACTATGGTTCGGCAGGGCACTATACTCGGATCTGCATGGAGCAAGGTTGCATCGGATTTTCAGTGCAGGGGTATATAGGACAGGGTGATGCCGGCGGTGCAGAGGAGAAACCGCAAATCGGCTATTATGGCAATCCACCGATCTCCTTTGCCATTCCTGGCAATGAAGAGCCGCCTGTGGTGCTCGACGCGGCTACCAGCATAATGGCAGACTATCAAAGGGGACCCGAATTTGACGCTATGCTACCGCAAATACCCGCGGCTTTTTTCAAAAGCATCGGCTATACTGCAATTGCCAGTTTGTTGGGCGGAGGCTTAACGGGCTTTACCTTGCCCGAGTTTGAAGCCGTGCGCCAACAGTGGCCCTCGGCGCAGATGGGGGGCATGGTGTTGGCGATTAATATAGGGTCGGTGGTAGATGAGGCGGTGTTCGGTGCCGAGGTCGACCGTATGGTCAGCGATGTGCGCGATACTTATGCGCCGATGCCGGGTTATGATCGTGCGCTCTTGCCGGGGGGGATAGAGGAGGAGAAAATGGCGCAATACCGACGCGAGGGCATTCCCTATGGCGCGCCCGAGCAGGATTCGGCGCGCCAGGTGGCTAAGCGTTTGTCGGTGCCCTTGCCTTGGGAAGAATAAAAAAAAGGTCCGCGACCCGAAGGCCGCGGGCCAAAAACTGAAGAGTGCGGCCCCTTAGCTCAAGGCGTTGTGCAACTCGGTCCAGTCGTCGAGATTGTTGAGGTTGACCGCATCGAGAATCGAGCCGTCATCGCTCAAACCGGCGGCCGAAAGAATGCCGGCGCGGTCTTCATCGGCGTGGTTGTAACCGCGGATTGCGGCGTTGGAGGCATCGATCTCACTCTGGGGGATGGAACCGCCACGCTGCTCCTTGACCCAGTTCTCAAACGCGATATAGCTGGGCTTGTTGCCCTTGACGAAGGCAACCGCTGCATCGCGGTCGACGCCCAGGCCGTCGAGCACCATCTGGTCGAAACCGCCGCCGCATTCGGGATAGTCGGCCTGCAACTCGCTGGCGGCGCTCATACGCAGTTTGGACCAGAGACGGGGTAGGTGAATCGCGCCAAGGGGGCCGGCGATATCAGAGCTGATATTGGGAATAATGGCCATGAGATTCCTCCTATAGGTTAGTGGGTTGCTAAAAGTAGCCTAAACGGTACTGTCCTATAAGCTCGTTGTCAAACGGTATTTAAAGGGTTGAAAGATGGACAAAATACGCTTTGGAATTATTGGTGCAGCAGGCAGGGGTAGCAGTTATGTGCGGACTTTACAAGCGCATGCGGCGACCGAGATCACTGCTCTTTGTGATATACGCGCTGAGGAGGTGAGGCAAAACGCGGTTGATCTCGGCATCGAGCATGCTTTTACCGACGCGGATGAGATGATCGATGCGGGGGTCGTCGACGCGATCGTCGTCGGCACGCCGATGCCCTTCCACGCTCCACAGGCGATCAGGGCGCTGGAGAGCAATATCCACGTGCTCAGCGAAGTGACGGCGGGGGTGTCGGTCGAGGAGTGCCGCGATTTGGTCAAGGCGGCGAGGCGCAGCCAAGGGGTGTATATGATGGCCGAGAATTTCACCTATATGAAGTCGAATGTACTGGTGCGCGAATTGGTGCGGCGCGGTTTTTTTGGCGAACTCTATTACGCCGAGGGCGCCTATATCCACGAGTTGAAAGAGCTCAACGAGGTCACGCGTTGGCGTCGGCACTGGCAGACCGGGATTAATGGTTGTACCTATCCGACGCATAGTCTGGGACCGGTATTGACCTGGTTTGAAGGGCAAAGGGTCGTTGCTGTTAATGCGATGGGTACGGGGCATCATTATCGCGACCGACGAGAAGATCTCTATGAAATGGAAGATTCGGTGACCATGATGTGCAGGCTATCCGGCGGTGGGCTGGCGCAGATTCGCGTCGACATGCTCTCCGACCGACCGCACCATATGACGCATTACGCGCTACAAGGCACGGACGGATCCTATGAATCAGCGGACGGCTTCGAGGCGCCGGCCAAGATCTGGCTGCGCAACCGCAACGCCGAACAGCGTTGGGAACATTTAGACAAATTGGAGGAGTTTTTGCCCGAGTACTGGCGCAATCCGCCGGAGGACGCGTTGAAGGCCGGGCATGGTGGGGGGGATTATTGGGAAGTGCAGGACTTTGTTGCGGCGATCCGGAGGGAGGCCGATCCGGCAGTGGGTATTGACTTAGCGATGGATATGACTTTGCCCGGTTTGATCAGCCAACAGTCGATCGCACAGGGATCGACTTGGGTGGCTGTGCCCGATTCGCGCAATTGGACTTGAGGAGAGTGCATATGTCCACACCGAAGATCATGTTTTACCACGACGGGCGGCACCCGTTGATTTATATGTACGAACCGCCGATGCAGTTGGAGGAATACGAGCAAGGCGTGGATGAGTTATTGGGCACGCCGGTCGAAGCGATAATGTTTTGCCTCGGTGACGGAAGGACGGTTTTGCACGATACAGAGGTCGGCGAGCTGTGGGGGCACAATAGAAAGAAGTGGCCGCATTTGATCTTTCGCCGGGCTCACCAGAATGCCAGCGGTCTGATTCGCAAGGGGCACGACCCTTTGCGGTTGATATGCGATCGGGCGCACCAATACGGCAAGTTGGTCTATCCGACGCTTTTGCTGCAACAAGGTCGTGGACCGTGGGACGAGGATGTGCGCTGCTCGGACTTTCGCTTTGAAAATCCGCACCTCGAAATTGGCGCACGGGGTGATTTGCCAGAAGGATATCCCGGATCTACATGCCTCGATTTCAAACATCGCGAAGTCAGGGATGAACGTTTTGAGCTAATAGCGGAGACGCTTGAAAAATACCCAGTCGACGGCTTCGAGCTGCAAATGAATTATCAGCCCTATTATTTTCATCCCGATGAAATCGACGCGGGTCGCCAGATCATGACGGATTGGATTCGCAAGGTGCACCGCGCGCTCAAGCGCAGCGGGCGCAAGCGCGAATTGGCCATTCGCATACCCTCCAGTATCGAGGGATGTTACGAGATTGGGATGGATATCAAAGCCTGGCTCAAGGAAGGTCTCGTCGATGTGTTGATTGGCCAGACTTTTTCCGGACCCGAGCTATTGGATCCGACGGTTGATTTTAGCCCGTTGGTCAAAGCTGCCAAAGGTACGGGCTGTCGGGTGCACGCGGTGTTGCAAAGTCTTGTCGATTCAGATCGCTTGGGGGAGGCGACAATCGAGATGGTGCGTGCGGCTGCTTGTAATTATTGGGCGCAGGGCGTCGACGGGCTTTATCTTGCGCACTGGTTCGGAAACTGGCCCTATCAAGCTTCCTTCTATGAGAAGTTGCGGGAATTGCCCTATCCGGAAGTAATGACCGCCAAGGACAAGATTTACTATGTGCCGACGGTAACCGGGCGCCACCCCGAGCCGGAGACCGAACCGGGTTTGGCGATGCAGTTGCCGGTCTATTTGAAAAAGGGCGATCGAGCCAGTATAACGCTGCGGATTAGCGATAATTTGAAGCGCTGGGCTAAGGTCGATCGAGTGCACGAGGTATTGCTCAGGGTGCGGGTAATGGGAAATACCGAAAGAGACCGGTTGCGCTTTCTATTGAACGGCAAGGAGCTACCCGCGGTTTTATTGCGCCAGATCAACGAGTTGTACCGGATGTCGGCGCCCCGCTATCGCACGGGGTCTGGTTATTGGCACGTGTTCAAGTTGGATAAGGCGCATTGGCCGAAGATGGGCGAAAATAAAATCGAGATCGAGCTGCTGAAACGGGATGCGCAGGCGCTGCCGGAGCTTTTTGTTCGCGACATTGAATTGCAAATAAAATATTTAATGGGGCGCAATTTTCACCGTGGCCAGGATCTAGATCTGGGACCATGTGAACCCTCGGGGATGTAAATACAGGTGGCATTGAGGTAGGTGCGCTCTGAGGGTTTATTATTGCATGGTGTTTTGCCACTTAACACGGATAGGTGAAGGACCGTAATGGAGGAGAATCTCGATTTTTTTCGCGACAACGGCTATCTCGTAGTGGCCGATGTATTGTCACCCGAAGAGCTTGCAGGTCTCAATGAGGCCATTGATTGCGATCGCCAGCTCTACCCACCATTGTGGCGCGGAGGCCAGGAGGAAGGGCGCTTCCAGAGTGTTTCACCGCTGTTGAGTTCACGCGCCTTTGACGGGACTATTCGGCATGCGAAAGTCTTGCCATTGGTTGCAGCGCTGATGGGGCCGAAGCTTTGTTTTGATGAATTCTCGGTGATGGTTCGGGAGTCTTTGGCGGACGAACCGCCCCCCGTTGGTTGGCACCGCGATACGGCACATTGGCCTGAACATCCGTTGGCTCTGAAGAATTTATCGCTTATCTACTATCTAACGGACGTCGACGCTAAGAATCATTGTTTCGCTATTATGCCCGAAGGAGTGGAGGCCAAGCGGACGGAGCAACCGGAGCCTATCGACCCGGAGCGCTGTGTCGAGCTCTATGGACGGGCAGGCACAGCGATTCTGTTTAATGCCGGTAGTGGGCATGCCGGCATAGTTAGAACAACCGAGCAAGAGCGGCGGACGATACACATATATTACGGTCATAGCTCGCAAGCGGCTTTGAGCAACCACACCATCGTGCCGCGCCGTCTTGCACAGGGGGGGGACGAGTCTTCACGCGCCTTTTACGGGCGGCCGAACTTGGCGACCCAACTAGTCCTTGATAATTTTTAAACGCATAAAAGAAAAATCTACCAATGAAAGCAACCTGGAACGGAGTAGTCTTGGCCGAGAGCGAAGAGACGGTGGTTGTCGAGGGGCACCACTATTTTCCACCGGCCTCTATTAACGAGAGTTATTTTCGCCCGAGCGAGCAACATACGGTATGCGGATGGAAGGGCCAGGCCAGTTATTATAATATCGTCGTCGACGGCGAAGAAAATGCGGGCGCGGCCTAGGTCTATCCGGAACCGCTGTTGGCGGCGAACGAGATTGCCGGCTATATCGCCTTTTGGAGCGGGGTCGAAGTCGAATCGTAGAATATGCCGGACGAATGTATTACCCGTTTGACGGTGCGAGCATCCGCCAGGCATTGCCGGATCCCGTCTTGGGGCCGGTACTTTTTTATGTGAGAAAGGCCGGCACGTTTTCGATAAAGGCCGGCATCGATTGGCAGATATGGTCGACGACGAAACCAATATGTCGGTCGCGGGCGCTGGGATTGTCCGCGTATTCTGGCACGGCCTCATTGGTGTCGAGCACTGGTTCCGAACGCCGATGGCAGATCTCATTGAAGAGTGGGGGCTGTTCGCCGAAATGTGCGCTTATAAATTCTTGATGGTCACAGCCCATTGCCACCAGCAATTCCGATTCGACAAATAACTCGGGCACGATGCGGCGCTGTTGGTGCTGCGTCGGGTCAATATCGTATTGTTGCAGGCATTGCAAGACGAGGGGGACGATGGCCTGGGGCTTGGCTTGGGTTCCGGCGGAGGCGACCTGATAGGGCGAGTGCTGTCCCAGCGCTTTTTTTAGCGCGTATTCGGCAATCATGCTGCGAAAAATATTGCCGGTGCAAACGAAGAGAATGCTTTTCACAGGCCTATCTCGGGCGTCTTGTCGATTTCTTGGATGATCAAAGCACACGCACTCCGCTTTGGAAGACGGCGACTACTTCACTGAGTGCCAGCACATCCTCGGTCGGGTCGCCTTT
>DQLG01000127.1 GCA_015660315.1 Candidatus Latescibacterota bacterium | reverse complement strand
GACCATACAAGCCCAGAATACGGCGAAGCCGAATTTGTAGGTTATATAGGGCCAAAGCACAAATTCGCCGCTGCCCAGCGACAAACCCAGAAGTAGAATGCTCGGACCGACCATTTTGCGCCATTTCGGCGGTTCCGGCAGGTCGCGATACTGCCCGGCGGGCAGTTGGTCGCAGGGAATAACTTCGTGCGGAACGGTTTTAGCTTCCATAAAATCCCTCTCCCCAAGCGAGCAATGGATGCCGGCGTTGCAACGGAAAATGCACCCTGCGGCCGGTAATTTGTGCCTCGTACGCCCCCAGAATCATCTCCAGCGCCGCTACGGCGTCACGCGCACCCGAAATGGGTTGGCGGTCGTTTTCCACCGCGTCGATCAGGTCGACTATTGCCAGATCATTGCCCGTACTCAGCGGCTCATCGGCCACCTCGTCAATATCCTGCCAACGCTGTCCTTGATCCGCCGGATCCAGCACCGTGTGCGGATAGAGCATCGCCACTCCGCTGCCGCCGCCGCGCAAAAGAATCGTAGCTTCGCTGCCGACGATTTCCATCCCCATCCGCTTGCCGCCGCCTGCTGTAAATTTTCGCGAATCAAAAAATCCGGCCACACCGCTCTCAAACGCGAAATAAGCGTTAACGCAGTCGCCGGCGATCGGCCCCACCGGTTCATCCGCCTCCCGCACATCACCGACTTGCAATTCCCGCCCTTTATGCGTGATATGCGCTGACATCCAATCTACATCGCCGACAAAAAGCCGCATCATATTAAACAAATGCGTACCCAACACGACCATATCCTCTCCACCACCACGCCGATCTTGCTTGCCATGCGCATAAATCGCCTGCACTTCGCCAATCCGCCCCGCCGCCAACATCGCCTGCACATGCTGTATCCGTGGCAAATACGCGCCTTGATGTGCCACGGCGACCTTTTTGCCCGTCGCCTTGCTCTTCGCCACAATCTCATCCCCATCGGCTAAGTTCCAAGTCATCGGCTTCTCACAATACACATGCGCCCCGACTTCCAGGCATGCCAATACCATCTCCAGATGACTATCTGTCCACCGCGGCCCCACTGTGACAATCTCCGGCTGTTCTTCTCGCAGCATCTCCCGCCAGTCGGCATAGGCTTTCGGCGCGGATAACTCAGCTTGTTTAGCCAGCCTTGCTTCTTCGCCTTCATCTGCAACCGCCACTACCTCAACCCGCTCGTGATGCTTCAACCCGAGATGCAGCCCATGCCCCCAATTGCCCCGACCGGTCCAACCGATGGCCGCTCCTCTATACATCTTACTCTCACTCATTCTCATTTTCTCTCTTTAGGGAATCGGTACAACTGCTAGCCTGTAAATCTGAATGTGTCGACTCGTAGCGGGTTGTATCGCCGATTTTTCAGGATGGCAAATGGTGTATACACCCTCGGAGTTTCACAGGATGTAAAACGAGTTCCCACAGGGCGCGTATCAGCGAAGAGTGGGCACATTCAGATTTACCTACGCACATTGCTTAAAGCTCAATATTAAAAAAAATTGCGCCGCCATCAAGCACTCACCGCACCCCTACAAACACCACATTCCCCATCTCCCCCAAGAAAAAATCTACCACCATCCACACCGCCCCTCCCATCAACTGCCCCGCGATCAACCCCACAAAAAGCGGTTTGTACGTCACATACCCCCGCGTCCCGGCGAACTTAAAAATAACTGCCTTCAATACCCACCCAAGAAAAACTGAAAACCAAGCCACCCCCATCACCCAACTGTCGCTGACCGGCAAACCGATATAGTGCAGCGGCCACCACAGAAAATGATGCTGCATATAAATCAAAGCACCCATCAACGCCGCGCCGACGGCAGTAAAAAGCAACCGCGGCCGAATGTGTTCCCAGCCGATGGGGTTATTGATCTTGTCTTCGAGAAAACGATAAGCCAACGACGGCACACCAAATTGCCGCAGATTGATCCCGCCGTGGGTATAGTTTAAGTAGAGCGTGATCCAGGACGCGCCGATCAAACCGACGACGACGGCGATGAGCAAACCCCAAAATAGACGGCGGTGATTCGCCCGATTGTTATGCGCCAATTTGAGCGCGTTGGCCGCCGAAGCCATGACGCTAGTGCGCATCTCCGCCGCCCAAGAATAACTCAAACTGATCGCAGCCAGCCCCTGCCAGCCGATCGCCTCAGTCCCCAGCGTATAAACAGTAAAAGGCTGGGGCAACATCGTCGATGAGGTGAAACCGACCCCGCCCTGCGCAATGACCCGGGCTATGGCCAAGAAGATTGCGAAAGCCCCGAAGCAGAAAACCACCGCGGTTAAGGGCGGCGCACCGCTAAAAAGCAACCAGCCGAAGAAATAAGCCGCACAGCCGACCCACAACCACACCGCCGCCCGATAAGAGAGGATCTCGTCACTGTCACCCTCAACAATCCCGCCATCGCGCATAAACGCCGCCCGACAGACCCGGCGCAGATGATCCCGGGCCGTCCACACAATCGCGAAAACCAACACCAGCATCGCCCCCATCCCCTGGTGCGATAAGGCGACCGATGACCCCGTCAAGGCCTCGTTGTGCCCCTTGACCTGAAACCCAACAATGTTGAAGAGTCCGGTTTGGAAGCGGCTCAAAAGATGAAAAAACCACACCGAGAACGCGACGTTGAGGTTGAGAAAATACGTGACGCCGATGATGGCGAAATTGACGAATATATTCAACCGCACACTATCGCGAAAAAGCAATAACGGGTCGAATAACAAGCGGATCTCCGGCACGATAAAAAAGTAGTGGTTGAATCCGTCAAGCATTTGGATCGCAAAGGGCAGCGAGAAGCCGAGCCACATCAGCGGATTGCGGAAGATCAGCGGGAAGATGGCCTCGTCATTGCCGCGCAGCATCTCCAAAGGCAACTGCGCGAGCGGAAAAACCAGCCGTTCTTGTTCTACCCAGGGGCGACGAAAAATGACCATCGTCGCAATCATCAGCAGATAGACCGCCAACATCGCGCTGCCCCAAGCCAATAGCGGCACCATCCAGGCTCCCCAGGGAATCCCAACTCCGTCGGGCAGCCCTTCGTAAAAAAAACGCGCCACCTCCGGATCGCGCGGCGCCAACCAGGCGGGGATCAGCGGCTGCACCAGATCGACCCAGCGATTTTCAGGCGTGGCGTAGTAGAAGGGGCGGGTGAGAATGTGGAAGAGGGTGGTTACCAGGCCCCAGGTCGGGATGGCGGAGGCGACGATCATCATTGCATAGATGACGACCAACTCGCTCGTGCGCAACGCCCAGGATCGGCGCACTACTTTCAATAGCGGATTGACCAAGCCGACCAATAGTAAAAACACCATCATTGCCCCCGCTGTGATATAGTCGGAGGTCAAACCGGCATTTTGCAGTACGAGCACGGTATAGGGGCAGGCGAGGTTGAGGAAAAATGCCAGCAACGCACCCAGCACCAGAGCCCGTATCGTTACTTCAGAGCTAGACTCAACCGGGGTGGAAGCTTCTTCGTTGGCCATCGCCCGAAAGTAGCCGCTGTCACAGATTCCGGCAAACTCGGCTTGCCAGTATCCCGCCCGTACGCCATTTTTTCTTCTTCCGAATCTGACCGATCGCATTATAGCAACACATGGAGGTAATTTTAGTGGACGCAATCGAAGCTATCGGCGGCAGTCGCCCGCTTAGCGCGGGGGTTTTTGCCCAACGCGCGTATGACTACGCCCTCAATCCGACCCGCAATTCGCTCAAAGCCATTCTCGACCAGAGCGAGTCGGTCGAGAAGACCCCACCGCTATTGGGCGGCTTTAACGACATACCCTGGCACAAACTGCGCGAGGCCGAGGTGCATTCCTGGGCCAAAGCCGGCTGGTCCTGGATCGTCAACGACGCCGAGCACAGCCAGTGGGAAGGCTGGTATGGCCGTGAACACAACGCCATTGAGTCGCGCCACGGAATCCTGCCAGTCCAGCGCCTGGCCCGCGAGGCCTGTTCCGAACACGGCGACGCCTACCAACTCGGTGCCCGCGCGACAATGCGCCCCTATGGCACCACCTACGAGGATGCCGAGCGCTATTTCCGCTCGGTCAATTTTCCCGTACCCGGCTCCGCGACCCCCGACGACCGCGGCGGCTATCCGGTCCGTGACGGCGAACGCACGATGATGTTCACCCCCGACCAGTTGCGCGGCGCGGAAACCGAGACCCAGGGCTGGATCCAGTTCGAGACCAAAGAGTACAT
>DQLG01000114.1 GCA_015660315.1 Candidatus Latescibacterota bacterium | reverse complement strand
CTTGGTGGCCGAAGTCGATTCGGCGGTGTCGCAGCGAGATCTTGAAAATTTGAGTCGTCTCTTCAACGAACGCCTGCATGGGTTGACGATGGCCGAAATACAGGCAACGGTACAGGAGCGCTTGGCCGTTCTCGGGCAGGTAGCGCGGCCGGTCGTGGAGGTGGTGGTGCAAGAGATTAAAATAATGCTGGCCACCAGTGGTGCCGATCTCCATGTCTCGGGTACCCGCAACCTCTGCTTAAAACCCGAATTCGGCGATCTGATTCAGGTCGCCGGTTTGGTGGATTTGGCTGAGAAGAAGGATATACTTGCGCAACTAATGAGCGAGCGGCACGGTGTAGTTATCACCATTGGCTCTGAGCATCGGCCACAGGCGATGCAGCAGTGCAGCATGGTGACAGCCAGCTATGATGTCGCCGGTGCGCAAGGGGTCATTGGCGTGATTGGCCCAACGCGGATGCCCTATGGTCCAGTTGTGGCCTTGGTCAATTATGCCGCCTCCCGGGCGGCGGCCCTGGTCAGTTGAGTAGTTTTCTGCCTAATAAAATCACAATAAATATGCAGTCGAATAAGAAGGAGTGTCGATGAGCGAGCAAGAAACTCGGGACCGCGGCCAAATGGATGCGGATGAGTCGGGTGAGGTCGAAGCTGTTGAGCCCGATCAGCAAGAGGGCAATGGCGGCGAAGAAGGCGAAGTCGCAAGCCCCGAGGATGAACTAGAAGCGGCTCGTGCCGAGGCGGCGGCCAATTACGATCGCTATTTGCGGTCTGTCGCCGAACTGGATAATTATCGCAAGCGCACCGTGCGCATGCGCACAGAAGCGCGTGAGGACACGTTGCGCGATCTATTGCTGCAAGTCGCACCGGTCTTGGATAATTTACACCGTGCGCTCGGCCAGCAAACACAGGACGCCGACTCGCTCAAGCAGGGGGTCGAGCTGATTTGTGGTCAATTTAATGAAGTTCTCAAAGGATATGGACTCGCCGAAATTGAGGCGGTAGGGCAGTCCTTCGATCCCAATTTGCATGAAGCCTTGGCCGAGGTGCCAAGTGCGGAACATGAGCCGGGCACGGTAATGGAAGAAATGGAAAAAGGATATAAGCTGAACGATAAGGTCGTGCGGCCTTCGCGCGTCGTCGTCAGCAAGGCTATCGAGGAGAAGTGAGACGCTAATGGCCAAGAGAGATTATTACGAAGTCCTGAATCTCGGCCGAGATGCCAGTGATAGCGACATCAAGGACGCCTATCGCAAGATGGCCTTGAAATATCATCCGGACCGAAACCCAGGGGATGCGGCGGCCGAAGAAACCTTCAAAGAAGCTTCTGAAGCCTACGAAGTCCTTTCTGATCAGGAGAAAAGATCTGCATATGACCGCTTCGGTCACGCGGGCATGGAGGGCAATTTCGGTGGTGGCGGTTTTCAGTGGTCCGATTTTTCGCACGCTGGTGATTTTCAGGATATTTTTGGCGATGTTTTTGAAGGTTTTTTCGGCGGTGGCGGTCGCCGGCGATCGCGGGGACCATCGGGCCCGCCGAAAGGTCGTGATCTGAAGATTAAGGTGAGTCTGACGCTCGAGGAGATCGCAGAGGGTGTCGAAAAGAAAATCGCCCTGACGCGTTTTCAGCGCTGCGGAACCTGTGAGGGGGCTGGATCCGCTAGCGGTTCGGCTCGCGAGACGTGCGGGACATGCGGTGGCCAAGGACAAGTCCAACAGATGGCGCGAACGCTCTTTGGCCAATCGATGACCGTGACGGCGTGCCCAACCTGTGACGGTGAGGGACAGATTATCGCAAACCCCTGCACCGAATGCGACGGCGATGGCCGAGAACGCGGACAGACCACGCTCTCGGTGCGGATCCCAGCCGGAGTGCAGGAGGGCAACTATATCCCCTTGCGCGGTCAGGGCGAAGTTGGGCCACGCGGTGGGCCGTCTGGCGATGCGTTGGTTTTCATTGAGGAGCAGGAGCACGAGTATTTTACCCGCGACGGCAATCACGTGATATACCAATTGCCGTTGGGCTTTGGCCAGGCGGCGTTGGGCGCGGAGATCAAGGTCCCGACATTGGCCGGTCGCGCGGCGTTAAAGATTCCGAATGGAACGCAATCGGGGCGCGTATTCCGTATGAGCGGCAAAGGCATCCCCGATGTCAATGGTCGTGGCGTCGGGGATCAACTCGTCCAGGTTATTTTGTGGACCCCCGAGGACCTGAGCCGACGGGAACGAGAGTTGTTCACGGAGTTGGCGCAATTAGAAGAAGAGCGCGTTGCGGCCGAAGGCGAAGGTTTCTTCGCCAAGGTGCGCAAGGCCTTCGGGGCTTAAGCAGGTTTATGTGACTATTCCGCGCACGACGCCGAATGTTGAGGGGCCGTTGGCCCAGGTGCACAATGTGGTTGCCGTGGCCAGTGTCAAGGGCGGTGTCGGCAAGTCGACATTGAGTGTTAATCTGGCCATGAGCCTCGCTTCGCAAGGCGCCCGTGTCGGTTTGCTCGACGCTGATATATACGGTCCGAGCATCCCCTTGATGATGGGAGTGAGGCAACAGCCGGAGACCGCGGCCGAGGGCGTAATGCATCCGATCGACAAAGACGGCATAGCGCTGATGTCCATCGGTTTTATCGCCGGTGAGGATGCGCCGGTGGTCTGGCGCGGTCCGCTTTTGGCGCGAGCCCTGCAGCAGTTTTTGCATCAGGTGGAATGGGGGGAACTCGATTATCTACTGATCGATTTACCTCCTGGGACCGGAGACGTACCGCTGACCTTGAGCCAGACCGTGGCGTTATCGGGGGCTCTGATGGTGACGACTCCGCAAGATGTGGCGTTGGAGGACGTCGAGCGGGGGATCGCGATGTTTTCCAAGGTCGAGGTGGACATTCTCGGGGTTGTCGAAAATATGAGTTACTATATCTGCGGCGAATGCAGTGAACGACACGAAATATTCGCGCACGGTGGTGGCGCCGACGCCGCAGCTAGGCTGGGTTTGCCTTTCTTAGGGGCTGTGCCGCTTTCGCCCGCGATCCGCAAGGGCGGAGATGAGGGGAAAGCCTCCAGTCTCCGCGAGGGGGAAATGGGGGCTATTTTCGATGAAATTGGCCATCGTCTAGTCGGCGAGTTGCGCCGGCTTGAGGAAGAGGGCTGATGGCGGTCGCGCAGAAGACGCCGATGTCTAGGCTGGTAAATTGGGCACGGGCGAAGTCCTTGTGGATCTTCCCCTTTGGTGAATGTGCCTGTACTGCCGAG
>DQLG01000367.1 GCA_015660315.1 Candidatus Latescibacterota bacterium | reverse complement strand
TTAGTATTTGCTATCTTTATCTGCCTACTTTATCAGCACCATCTTGCGCGCCTGCCGCACCGGCCCCGCCTCCAACAGATAAAAATACATCCCACTCGACACCGACCGGCCCCCATCGTCACGACCGTCCCATACCGCCGTATAAAAACCTGCACGATGGCTGTCGTCGTCGATCAGCGTTTTCACCTTGCGCCCCAACACGTCATAGATCGCTAAGCGCACTATGACGCTACGCGGCAGGGCGTAATCAATGCTGGTCGAAGGATTGAAGGGATTAGGGAAATTCGCGCCGAGGAAATAAGCCTGCGGCAATAGCCGCGCCGAACCGACGCAGCGAAACATTTTCTATATCCCATGAGCGAATCTACCAGCATATCCGTAGGGCTCGAGACCGCGGTGGCCGACTTCATACCCACCTGCGCCAGCAACAACACCCCCAGCGGGTTTCGTCCAAAATCGCGTATAAAGGCTCGATTCCCCACCGAGTTTCGACTGATGACCGTCCTGCCATCGTCGATGAAAAAACTCGAATCGGTGATTGGGAAGTCGATCTGATGATGGGCGGTCATGGCGGAGGTGGCCTGCTGACTCTGGTGGACCGAAAAACTCGCTTCACCCGCATTGAGCCTGTCCTCTGGAAGCATGCCGATCACGTCGCCGACGTAATCATAGGGGCATTGAGTGATATCAAAGGTCAGGTCCATACGCTAACGATGGACAACGGCAACGAATTTGCCCAACATAAAAGAGTCGCCAAAGCTCTACTGGCCAAGGTCTATTTTGCCACCCGTATTGTGCCTGGGAGCGCGGTGCCGACGAAAACACCAACGGGCTATTACGCCAGTATTTCCCCAAGGGAACTAACGTTAAGACGATCACTCAAGCTAACATTCGGCGGGCTGAAAACCGACTCAATAACCGACCCAGAAAAACACTGGAGTTTCGATCACCAAACGAGGTCTTTAAACTCGATAAACCATCAACACTAAACGTGCACTTCAGAGTTGAGACCACACTTCTGTTCAAGCGTTTCTACCGCATCTTTAGCGGTATAGCCACACCATGAAAATGAACCAGCAATCCCGTCGGGGATATAGATCTCCACTCGCCGTGCAAATACCCTTTCTATCCATAGGGTTTGGCCTGCAAACGCCCGGTCCTGTACCTGTTGGGCACGGGTATGCTCGACCATCAGCGAAGGATTCTGAGAGACCGGTGAGATGATACTTATTTAGCGGGTATAAAAATTAGGCCCAGGTGTCGAAACAGATCAGCCGTCTTCGCGGGGCTCGAATTTCAACGCCGCCGAATTCATGCAATAGCGCAGACCGGTCGGCTGGGGGCCATCGGGGAAAATATGGCCGAGATGCGCATCGCATTGGCGGCAGAGCGCTTCAGTCCGCTGGATACCGTGACTGCTGTCGCGTTCCTCAACGACTTTGTCCAGAGATTTAGGCTGCCAAAAACTGGGCCAACCCGAGCGCGAATCGTATTTGCATTGCGAGTCAAACAACTCATTGCCGCAACATACGCAATGATAAACCCCATCGGCTTTATTGTTACAGAGTTCACCCGTAAACGCCCGTTCCGTGCCCTTTTCACGGGTCACATGATATTGCTCATCCGTTAGCGCCTGACGCCACTCTTCTTCGCTTTTAACTATTTTGTCCGCCATCGTTTGTAGACCTCGTCTTTTATCTAATGGGCTTAACTAGCGCCCTGCACGCTCTCTTCTGTCAATTCACCGTAGCGCCCCCCGAAGAAAATTAACGGCGCGCCATCTCCCGTTTCCCCGCCAAGGCATTCACCAATAAACATATCGTGGTCGCCTGCCGCCGTGATTTCTACCAATCTGCAATCCAAGTAGGCTAACGCATCGACCAAAATCGGCGCGCCGGTTTCAGCCGTTTTTATCGAAAGATCCGAGAAATCCTTTGGGCCGCGCTGCGCAAAACGATTGGAAAGCTCTTCCTGATCTAACCGAAGAACATTAATGGCGAAACACTGGCCTTCCTGCAATAACCCGTGCATCGAAGCACTTTTGTCGACTGAAACCACTACGAGCGGGGGATCTAGAGACAGCGACATCACCGCATTGGCCGTCATGCCCGAGAATTGTTCACCGACACAGGTCGTTACCACCACCACTCCCGTGGCAAAACGGCCCATAACCTGCCGCTGTAGTTTTGGGTCAAATGCCATACTGCGCTTCCTTTCGCGAAATAAGATGAATACAGTGTACAAAATCTAATAAAAGCCATGCCCATTAGCTAAAAACAACCGCCATTGCGCCGCCAAAAGACGACTTGCCATCACCATTTTCCGAGCATCGCATATAACGATTTCCTTTGGTAGTACCTAACGTGTTTATTTAGCGGCCGCCACCGGACTCTAGCGCCTTACAACAAACTGCCCAAGGCCCCTATCAAACCAATACACCCCCGTAGATCACCGCCGCGTCATCCGCCGAGACTTCTACCGGATTAGGATCGAGCAGGCGCCGCACGCCCATTGCAATCTCGACCATGCGCGGAATATCTTCCGCGCGCAAATCCGCATCGGCCAACGCCCCATATGGCGTGT
>DQLG01000683.1 GCA_015660315.1 Candidatus Latescibacterota bacterium | reverse complement strand
GTCGTTGCGGCGTTTGTCGTATTTTTTGCCCTTGTGATGGCTGCCGAATCGATTTTTATGCGCTACGCGTTGCCATTGGCTCCGATGGTAGCCTTGTTGTGGGTGCGGCCATTGCTGGCGTTGCGGCCTTTACTGGCATTACTGGCTGCTTTGGCCTTAGTCTCTGAACCGCTATATGCTTCCTGGCAGACTCGTGCCCTTTTGGCTGGCGATGACGCCCGGGAACAAGTCGAGCGTCGGTTGGCGGAAGAGGCTCCCGCAGGTGCTTGGTTGCTTCATATACCTCCCTTTATCGGCAATATCAGGGTTGTGAATCCAGATTTGGCTTACTCACATGAGCGCCGCTTCTTGCTGAGTTATCCACACGCGGATCTAATCGACGCCTATGCGTTGCTCAGCCGGCGTCAGGATTTGCCTCCGCTATATATTACATTCTCGACAGAAGGGCTTAAAGCGCAGCGGGTTGGTCGGGAAGCCGAGGCCGGCGGCCATGCCTATGTCTTGTGGTATCAGCATCCGGTTATGCCTGCGCTCACGGATGGAGAAACCGAGATCTTAGATAAGGGGGTCGACTGGGTTGGAGAATATGGAGGTTGGCGAACAGGCGCGGTCTACGAGGCGATCGATTGGTATTTCGTGCCGATGGGTGGTTTTGATTCAGTCGATTTGACCGGCCCCAAGATTCGCTTGGGGAAAGTGCCGGTAAGAGCAGATATGCGCGCTATTGATTCGGCTGTGTTTTTTGGTGTTTTACACGGCATCTTACTGGGGGCAGAGAAAGTTAAGTCGGAGGACTGGCCGGCGGTGCTCAAGCTCTACGAAGCGATATGGAAAACGCCCTTGCCACTCTATCACATTCTCTCCTCTGACTACTATTATAAATACTTCTTTAATTTTGGCATCGCGCACGACAAGATGGGGCGGCCTGAACAGGCGGCGCACATGTGGCGAATGGCACTTGAAGTCAAAGACGACAGCCCGGTGCTGTATCAGAATCTAGGGGTGGCGAATGCTCGTCTCGGGCGATTACAAGAAGCCCGTCAACATTTGCAGCGCGCTCTGGAGTTGGATGACGCATATGAAGAGGCGCATTTCAATTTGGGTAATGTGTTGTACCAAGAGGGAAAAATTTCAGCGGCATTGGCCTCTTGGAGCAAAGTTGTCGAACTCAATGGGGATCATGCCGGAGCCTGGCAGGGTCTGGGCAATGTTCACTATAATCGGCAGGATTGGTTGCAGGCTATAACCGCCTATAAAAAAGCGTTGGACTTAGCTCCGGAAGATGCGAGCCTATTTTTTAATATAGCCCAAGTTTATCTCGCACAAGAAGACTTTGCTGCGGCAATTGCCGCATTAGAACGAGCCGTCGCCTTAAACCCAGATGATGTAGAAACTCATTTTATGTTAGGTATGGCCTATGAGCAACACGGCTTGAAGAAACCAGCCCGCATGCGTATGGAACGAGCACTGGAGATGGAGCCAAAGCATCCACGAGCGCAACAGATTCGCGCTTATTTAGGGCGCAAATAGTGCAGATGTCCCAGGTCGACGGCAAAAGGGATATTCACTGCTATCTCGGTTTATTGGCTCTGTTCTTTGTGGGTCTTTATCTGCGTTGGCCGCTGCCGGCGCCCGAGTGGCAGCATGTAGATGAGCGGGCGTTTATCCTGCATCCATTGGGATTTTGGAGTGGTGATCTCAATCCGCATTTTTTCAATTATCCTACCCTACATTTCTATTTAGCCTCCGCGCTATATTATCTCTACTACCTACTGGGTGATTTCGCCTCAGTCGACCGCTTTGTAGCCTATCGCTACTTCGTCGATGGTGGCGATCTGATCGAGTGGGTGCGCGGATTCAATAGCCTGCTTTCGGCGTTGACGGGCGTGGTCTGTGCACTGATCGGCCGTCGGCTCTACGGGGTGTGGGGCGGGTGGGTGGCAGGCGGGTTGTTTATGGTCTTGCCCTTGTCGGTGCGCTTTGCACATCTGGCCATTGTCGATGTGCCTCTGGCTTGGTGGTCGTTGCTGGCGTTGTATTTTGCGGTGCGGATAGTCGAAGACGGTAAGGTGCGGGATGTCTTGCTGGGGGGGCTCTTTACAGGGTTGGCCATGGCAACAAAATACCCGGGAGGCTTGGCTTGGGTGCCGGTGGGCTTGGCGTGCGGGTGGCGTTTTGGTTGGTTGCGCGGACCGTTTTGGTGGAGTGGGTTAACAGTCGCTGCAGTCTTTGTGGTGTGTTCGCCATATGTGCTATTGGACTGGTCTTCGGCTTGGGGCTCGATTTCTGCGATGGGCTCGGAGCATATGCTCGGCGAAGGCCATGGGGGCCAGACAGCGACGCTGTGGCACCATCTGCGGTATAATCTGCGCTATGGGGTGGGTTTGCTGGGTTTGTTGGGGCTGGTCGGCGGTTTGTTTTTGCGCTGGCGATCGTATCGCCGGTCAGAGTGGCTGGTGGTCGCTGCATTGGCGAGTTGGCTGGTATTGTTGGGGGCGTCTTCGTCGGTGTTTATGCGCTATGCGCTGCCTTTGGGCGGTTTGGTGGTGTTGCTGTGGGTACGGGGCTTGATGGCATGGGGAGGACCGGTGTGGTGGCGGTGGGTATTGGTTGTGCTCTTGGGGGTAGAGCCGTTGTATGGAGCCTATCAAACGCGGTCGCTGTTGGCGGGTGAAGATACGCGCGTAATGGCGCAACAATGGATCGAAGAAAATGCTCCGCCAGGGACGTATTTGGTTCATTTAAATAGTGGTTCCGGTCGACTTCGGGCGATTAATCCCGGAGGGATTTATATCCGGCAAAACTACTATCTGAAATATTATTCTGCCTTGGATTTGATCCGATCCTATAGCGACCTTGCCGAACGCGAAGACTTGCCCCCGTTCTATGTGTCGTTAAACCCGCGGGCGGGGGTTGATGTCTCAGCGGATGACTTTGCTGAGGCCCCCTCGCACGGCTTGATTGTGGATTATCGCCACCCATTGACCCAGGCAGATAAGAGCGCGGACAGTAAGGCACTCGTTGAGTTGGGGCAGTGGGCGGTTGAATTCGATCCGGGGGCGGCAGTGGGGGAGGCAGTCTATGATGCTGTGGATTGGTATTTCTTACCCATTGGCTCCTTCGGTGGGCTTGAGCGAACCGGCCCCTATATTCGCATTGGGGTCGTGCCGGTGAAGATGGAGAAAAAGAAAATACCCATGCGCTCTTTTTTTGCGACCATCCGGGATATCTTCTTGGCAAAAGAAGCCTTTGAGAAAGGAGATGAGGAAAAGGCTCTTGAGCTATATCGAGCGGTTTGGAGCGTGCCTTTTTCGCTTGACGATACGCTCTCACCCGAATTGATGTATGATGTTTTGACCAATATGGGTCTGGCCTTTAGCCGTCGTGACGAATTGCAGAGAGCTGCGCAATTCTGGCGGGCGGCGATCACGCTCAAACCTGAACACGTTGAAGTTTACCACAATCTGGGGGCTATATACGCGAAAATGGGGCAGGTGGATGAGGCGCTTGCGATGTGGGACCAGACATTGGCGCGCGAACCCAATCGCGTGCATACGTATTACAATATGGGTAATGCTCTGTATGGCAAGGGCGATTTGGCGGGGGCTGTTGCGGCGTGGTCTCGGACGGTAGACCTAGATCGAGATTATCACAAGGCCTATTATAACTTGGGTAATGCCTATTTCAAATTGAAGAAATTTGACCGCGCATTGTCAGCCTATCAAAGAGCGGCAGAACGGGACCCCGATAATAGCAATATCTACTACAATATCGCACAAGTGTATATCGAGCGGGGCGATGGAGAAGAGGCCATATTTCACCTCAGACAGGCGATCGATCACAACATACAGGATCCTGAGC
>DQLG01000430.1 GCA_015660315.1 Candidatus Latescibacterota bacterium | reverse complement strand
TTACTTCTGTGGAGCTGTACTAAGAGTTCAGCGACATGCGCAAGGGCATACCCTCGACCCACCCACCACCACCCAATCTGCTACAAACTCACCTTCTCAATCAGCCCGAGTATACAACTCCGCAAACGTATCTCGCGCCTCCCACCCCAACAACCGCTTAGCCTTCTCCGGCCGATACTTATCGTGCGGCAACCAAGAACAAATGAAAAAATCCTCATACGGCGAAGGCATCTCCGGCGCCCGCAACCCGTACAGAAGAGACTCCCCCGTATCCTCCCAGGAAGTAGTATAGGGATGCAAACCTCGCCCGCGTTCCTCCGGCAAAACCTCCCGCGGCCTAAAACTCGTAAAGATAAAGGTCAAGACCTCCAACCCCTCTCGCTCGGCAAAGACCCGCGTAATATGCCCACCTAGGTACTTAGTCAACGCATAGAGATCGTCGCCTGGATGCAGCTGAATGCCGTCGTAGAGCTGGAAATCGTGCCAATAATCGGCGTTGAAATTCAAAGCAGTGTGAAAGGGACCCGTGTGAATCAACCGCTTGACCCCACAAGCGGCACAGGCCTTGGCCACATTGTAGGCGCCGACCATATTGACGTGAAAAGCCAATACTGGATGTGGCCTGAGCACCGAGAGATCAATCGCCGCGTCCATCCCTTGGCAAGCCGCCAAAACCTGATCGTAGTCAGTTATATCCACCACCCTATTCTCGTGCGGCGCACGCAATACCTTGGGAATCGGCGCGCGCGGATTCTGTGGCGGTGAAATCGCCACCTCTTCCATTGACCGCAGATCCGTAACCCGCAGCGTATAGCGGTCCTTGAGCGAGACAATCGCCGCCGCGCCCACCGGCCCGCCCGCGCCAAAAATCACGACATTACCCGAACTCACCGTTGCCATTACCCCCTCCCTCCAGCAAAACGCCCGCTTGAAGCCACGTGAGCCAATGACCAACTGTGTCCGGACCGCTCTTCGACGAGTGCCGCGCGAACAGCCTCCAACGCATCATCAACCGTCGTTTCCGCGCCGATTTCCCCCAACCGCAAACAGCAAACTTCGACCTTGCCCATACGCGCGATCTCGCGTCCAACCATTTCGGCCATCATTGGTGCTAACGAGACGGCTTCAGCCCTCGGCAGCGGGTTCCACTGCGCATTGACCACGTATTCCTCCGGGTAATCCCGTAGCAGGTCGAGCCGGCTAATCAGCACCATCCGCCCGACACCGGCCGCGACTGCCGCCGTCAACGCGACATAAACGCCGCGCGCCGCTTCGTCGAGCAAAGTATGCTCGTCTTGTGTCTCGGGGTCAAAAGCCGCGGTATAAACCACCGCCTCCCCACCCGCGAGCGCCGCGTCCATTGCCGTGCGCTCTAATAGATCTACTTGGCCATAGCCTTCGATATCTGCGACCTCTCCCGCACCGATGGCCGCTACCTCAAAACCTTCGCGTAATCCAGACGCCAACGACGCCCCCAAGGGGCGGTCCGCGCCAACAACTGTTACTCGCATGCCATCTCCCTCACCAAGAAAGTTTCTCTGATAGATTGTTAAAAAAGTAGTTGGTATCTAGGTAAATCAGCCGTGCCGTATGCTCGGCCTGGCCAACATAGACATCCTGCCCGGGGGTGAGTCCGCATATTTCGCGACCGTCGACCACCAGCGATACCTGCTCGTCCCGCGTCTCCGGGTTCACGCGCAACCGCACCCGCTTCTCCGCCGGCAAAATCAGGGCCCGCGAGGTAAAGTTGTATTCGTTGATGCCGTCGAGTATCATACAGCGAACCTCGGGCATCACCAAAGGCGCGCCCATCGCCATCAAGAGACCCGTACTGCCCGTTGGCGTGCCCACCGCCACACCGTCACCGCGGATCGTGCGAATCTTGACATCGTCAACAAATACATCGGTGAAAAGCAACTTGTGACGAGCACGCAAGGCCACCTCATTATAGACCAGCCCTTCCCCGCCGGGAAAACGGCAAGCGAGTACTAGCCGCTCGCTTACAAAGTATCTGCCGTCGACCAAGAGCTGGACGATCTGCGCCAAGTCCTTGCGATCGCCAGCAGTCAAAAAACCGACGGTGCCGAAGTTTATCGCTATTACTGGACACTGCGAAAAACGGTCAAAAGCGCGCAACACCGTGCCGTCCCCACCCAAGGCCACCACCAGATCCAGATCGGTGGGATCCTTATCGGCTTCGATAAAACAGACGCCGATCCCGTGATTTTCAAAAAGAACGCGCACCTCGTCAACGGGATAGTCGAGGTCTTCGTCTCGCGGCAGGATACCGATTTTATTTAATGGCAGTTTCATGATCTAAAGTATAGCAAAAAAAAAGGCCGTGCGGAAACCGCACGGCCTTTATCTGTCTATGATATTGTCGCTTATTTAGCGCGGGCCTCTTTGCCGGCCTGAGCCTCATAGGCCTTAATCAAAGCCTGAGTGCCCTCTTCTGAACAACCAAGGCGTTCGACGATATTGAAAAACTGATGCGCCATACCCACCGCCGGCACCGCCAGTTTGATATCGTTGGCCGCCTGCAAGACCAGCCGCAGGTCTTTCTGTTGCAAATAGACCATAAAACCCGGGTCGAAATCGCCGGCGGCGATCCGCGGTCCGAGATTGCTCAATTGCCAAGAACCAGCCGCACCGCCGCTGATCGCATCGATAACCTTCTGCACATCCAGATCGGAAGCCGCCGCCAGCATCAACGCCTCGGCCATGCCCATATTGTTGACCGAAACCGCGATCTGATTGCAGAGCTTGGTGGTCTGGCCGGCGCCATTGGAACCGATCAGGTTGATATTAGTGCCCATCGCCGCAAAAACCGGCATGCATTCGTCGAACACCGCCTGCTCGCCACCGACCATAATCGACAGCGTGGCGTTGATCGCGCCGACATCGCCGCCACTGACCGGCGCATCGAGCATCTGCACGCCTTTTTCCTTGAGCGCAGCGGCCACTTCTTGCGTCGCTTTGGGCGAAACCGTGCTCATATCGATTACGACCGCGCCTTCTTTGACCCCGTGGATCGCGCCATCTTCGCCGATTAACACCGCCTCCATATCAGGCGTGTCAGTGACGATGCTAATCACGACATCGGCACCGTCCGCCGCTTCTTGCGGTGAACCGACGCGAATTCCACCAGCATCAAGCACCTCTTGAACTCTAGGCCTATCGCTGCGGTTGTACACGTTGAGCTTATAACCGGCCTTGAGCAAGTTCTTGGCCATGGGGGCGCCCATGATCCCCAAGCCGATAAAGCCGATCTGCGTTTGTCCCGGTGTTGCTGGCATGGGTCCCTCTCCTATCTAAAAACAGCTCGCCCCACCGCTATAAATCGGCAGGGCGAGCATGCCGATTTAAAACGTGAAAAAGCGATGGCGATTGTCTTTGATCTCAGCCGTTTCATAAATGTGCGCGAACCAATTCTGCACAGCTTCCTGCTGACGCTGGGCTTGCAGTTGCGCAGCGATTTCCTCGCGCTGCTCCTCGAAGAGCGCCTCGTCCACCGGCGTCTTCTCAATCGCCCGCAACAAATAGGCGCCCTGATAACCGCCTGCGGAGATTTTGACCACCTCGCTGAGTTGGTCCTTTTCAAGACGGAAAGCCGTGGCGATAACCGCATTGCTGCGGCCGATGCCCGGCACCGCCCCGGTGCGCGCGAAAGCCTCTGGCGTACGCCGCTCTAAACCGGCCTTTTGCGCCGCCTGTTCCATATCGGTTCCTGCGGCGATTTCACGCTGTACCGCCTGGAGCTGATTCGCTGCGACATCGACCTTCTTGCGATTGCGCACCGTCCGTTCGATCTGCCCCTTCACCTCAGCCAACGGCGCCGTGCCCTCGGAGCGTTTGTCCACCAGTTGCGCGATCCACAACCCCCGATCACTCTCCACGACCTGGCTGACCGTACCCGACTCCTGATCAAAAAACCAATTAACCAGCCAAGTCGTGTCCGAGCCCAGCGCCGGGATGCCTTGGTTCTTCTGCAGAAAACCCGTCGCCGCCGCTTCAATGCCCGCCGCGGTCAACGCCGAGCCGAAACCGCCGGTTACGGCCTTCTCTTGAAACTCATCGGCCCATTGCCGCAGTTGATCCTCGGTTTTGCGCGAGGCCTTGTAATTGAGCAGTATATGGCGAGCGTGCACTTTTTGCTCGCCGTCTTCCTCCAATCGCTCGTCGACCTTTATCAGGTGCCAACCGAAACGCGTCTGCACCGGTTCGGAAATCTCGCCGGCCTTTAGCGCGAAAGCCGCGTCGGCGAAGGCCGGGACCATCCGTTGCCGGGCGAACGTGCCTAGATCACCGCCATTGGCCGCCGAGCCTGGGTCGTCGGATACCGCCTCGGCCAATTCGGCGAAATCAGCACCGGCCTCGATCTCCTGACGCAGGCGCCCAATTTCCTCGGCGATCTGCAGCGAGTCCTCGGCGCTGGCGGTCTTGGGAAAATAGGCGTATTCGAGACTCACCTCGTCCGGGTGCTCGTAGTCGGCGATATACTCCTGGTAATAGGCGGCCAAGTCGGCATCGGTGACTTCGACGGCATCATCAGCTACCCCATTACCCGGGGCAAACACGTATTCGATCCGCACCTTCTCGTTGACTTCCTCAAAACGGCGGCGCGCCTCGCCGGGGCTAACCTGCACCATGCCCATCAGGGCCCGCTGTAACTTGTAGTTAAGCAGCTGCTGTCTGAGCATGCCTTCTATTTGCATGACGAAAGCGTGATTATTGGGATCCTTAAGGTTGGCCTGGTCGCCTATGAACTGGGTGTATTTGCCCATATCAAACTGGCCCTCGGTCTGGAAGGCCTCAATGGCCTGCACCGCCGGCGGGGGGTTGTTTCGCGTATAGAATGCCAACTCCTTATCCGTAACCTCGATCCCCAGCCGCTCGATCTCCTGCGATAAGAGAATATCGCGGGTATAGCCGTCCCAGATCTGGCTAACCAGTTGTCCTTGGCCCGGGCGTTCGTCCTGCGGTGTCTGCCGCGCCAATTGACGCAACGCACCCTGGAAATCCTTCAGCGTAATCGTCTCGCCATTGACGACGCCGACGGCGTCGCCGACATCCTCTTGGCCTGGTCCCGAATAATCCGCACCCCACTCGACGACAATCAGGCCAACGAAGGCGAAGATCACAAACCACAGGATAAATCCCGTTTTTTCGCGCAATAAAGTCATCATAAGCTTTTGCTCTCCTGCTCTCTAATCTCTCCGGTTGCCGCGTCCGTCTCCAACTCGGCCCTGACTTCCGCGGGATAGCGCAGCAGACAGGCCGTGCAGTGTCCGTCGCCTATATCAACTAGGCGCGGCACGACGCGGGTACATATATCTTCGCGCTCCGGACAGCGCGGATGAAAAGGACATCCGGAAGGCACGTTAGCCGGATTCGGCACGTCTCCCTTGAGGACGGTGCGACTCCGGACAACCTGCGGGTCGGGCACGGGCACGGCCGATAGCAGCGCCCGAGTATAGGGGTGCGAAGGATGCCCGTAGAGCTCCTCGCGACGCGCTATTTCCACCACGCGCCCCAAATACATCACCGCCACCCGGTCCGATATGTGCTGCACCACGCTCAAGTCATGGGCGATAAACATATAGGTTAGCCCGAGATCTCGCTGTAAATCCTGCAGCAAATTGATAATCTGCGCCTGTATCGACACATCTAGCGCCGATACCGGTTCGTCGGCGATGATAAAGCGTGGACTGACCGCCAAAGCACGGGCGATACCGATGCGCTGGCGCTGCCCACCGGAAAACTCGTGCGGATAACGCCTGACATAACTGGGCGGCAACCCAACGATCTCAAGCAAATGCTCGACCCGCCCGGCCACCTCGTCGCGTGCAGCGAGGCGGTGAACCTTCAACGCTTCACCAATGATCCCACCGACCGTCATCCGCGGATTGAGCGACGAATAAGGATCCTGAAAAATGATCTGCATACTCCGCCGCCGGGCCCGCATCTCTTCCTTGCCCAATTGCAGCAGATCGACACCCTCAAAAAAGACCTGCCCCGCTGTCGCCTCCAATAGGCGCAACATCAACCGGCCCAGCGTGGTCTTGCCGCAACCGCTCTCACCAACAACCCCCAAGGTCTCGCCAGGATAAATAGTGAGATCGACCCCGTCGACGGCCTTGACCTGAGCTTGCACGCGCCCCCATACCCCACTGCGCACAGGGAAATATTTTTTCAGTCCCTTGACTTCTACCAGCGGCGCGGTCTCGCTCATTTCTCCACCGAAGCCTCTTCCGCCTTCCAGCAGCTTACCCAGTGGTTCGGCTCAACTTCCACCAACGGCACCTCTTCCGCCCGACAGCGGTCATCGGCCAACGTGCAACGCGGCGCAAACCGACACCCCAGCGGGAAGGCGCGAGCGTCGGGCACCATGCCCGGAATGATATCCAACCGCTGCTGCCCTTCCTCAAGGCGCGGGATCGAGCGCAACAAACCGCGCGTGTACGGATGCATCGGTCGCGCGAAAATCGCCCCGGTATCCGCATATTCGACAATCTGACCGGCGTACATCACCGCCACCTGGTCGGCGACTTCAGCGATCACCCCCAAGTCATGGGTAATCATCAGAATCGCCATCTGCAACTCTTCCTGCAATCGCTCCAGCAGCTCTAGAATCTGCGCCTGTATCGTCACGTCGAGAGCGGTCGTCGGCTCGTCGGCGATCAGCAGGTCCGGATTGCACGACAGGGCCATCGCGATCATCACCCGTTGGCGCATCCCGCCCGAAAGCTGGTGCGGATATTCGTCGATCCGCTGTTCCGGCGCGGGGATGCCCACCAATTCCAGCATCTCGATCGCCCTGTTGCGGGCCTCCTGCTTCGAAACCTGTTGGTGCAGTACCACCGACTCGACGATCTGGAAACCGCAGGTCAACACCGGGTTGAGGCTGGTCATCGGCTCCTGGAAGATCATCGCGATATCGTCACCGCGGATCCGGCACATCTCCTTTTCGTCGAGCGCGAGCAAATCGCGCCCGTTGAGCAAAATCTGCCCGGATTCGATTCGGCCCGGCGGATCGGCCACCAGCCGCATTACGGAAAGGGCACTTACACTCTTACCGCAACCGCTCTCACCGACGATGCCCAAAGTCTTGCCCTTGCCGACCGAGAACGAAATGCCGTCGACTGCACGACCGACGCCTTCTTCGGTATGAAAATACGTCCGCAAGTCACGGACCTCAAGCAAGGGCTCCTGCACGATCATGCACCGACCTCCTCTAATGCGGCCGGCGACAGGCCACCCGCAAATTCCGTCGTGCGCCCCACCTCATCCGCGCCCAACTCGTCCCGACGCGTCTCTACCCGCAACCTTTCTTCGAACCCCTTGATCAAACAAGCCACCAATTCGTCGCGGTCCACCCGACGCGTGATGCATTCGTCCAGATCAATGCTGCTCTCCTTCAACATCGCGGTCCATTGCTCTCGCCGCTCGTCGTCAATGCGCATCAACTCCGGCAGA
>DQLG01000262.1 GCA_015660315.1 Candidatus Latescibacterota bacterium | reverse complement strand
GTGTATAGGAATTATAAAAGCCCTTTTAGGGCGTTGGGGCAAGCCATTGGGGGGCGGTTCGGCCTGTGTGCTGGCGGGTGTGCGACTTTCGGCGACCTCTTTTTACGGTGCGGCCGGCCCGGCCGCTTGAAGTTCATACCCTTGCCCCACGTCCAGCACGACGCCTTCGGCAAACATCGTGCCGGGGTGGCGCGCGTCGTAATCGGCGAGTTGACGAGACGCCCAGTGCGGGATCTGTGATGCAACAGAGACTGCGGATGGATTCATGGGCTCATCGCGCCTTTGGGTTGTTTCGTGAATTTTGGACGCTGGTTCGTTTCGGGGAAAGTTTCAGGCGCAGTAGGATCTTCAGTTCGTGTGATGACGAGTGTCTGGCCTGGACGGATCTCATAGTTTAAAGAAGGCAGTTCTATCGATGAGAGCGCTGTTCGGCGGTTAGTCAGTGTAATGGTGTGTAAACATCCCCGTTTTAGTGGCAGTCTAAAGTAGAGTTTTCCAGCGGTTGATGAGCCATCCTATATTCAAATGGCGTGAGGTCATCGAGTGCATCATGAGGACGCTCTTCGTTGTATTGGTCCATCCACTCTTCGGTGATAGCGCGCACTTCGGATAAGGTTTTAAAGACGTATATATTCAGTATCTCATCTCGAAACGTACGATTGAATCGTTCCACATAGGAATTTTGCATGGGCTTGCCGGGCTGAATAAATTCCAGATCTATCGCATGCTCTTCGGCCCAGTCGGCCAAGGTGTTTGAGATAAATTCGGGACCATTGGCCATGCGCAGCTTACTCGGATACCCTCGCCAGGCGACGACTCGATCTAAGACACGTGTTACTCGCTCAGCCGACAAACCCACATCTATCTCTATCGCCAATACTTCTCGATTAAAGTCATCAATGACATTGAGCGTCCTAAAACGCCGCCCGCAAAACAAACTGTCGCACATAAAATCGATAGACCAGCAGCCATTCATCGTATCGGGCACGGACAGCTGGATCGGATAGCGATTCGGAAGTCGCTTCTTGCCACGGCGTCGCTTATTTAAATTCAGCCGGCAATAGATTCGATGGACCCGTTTATGATTCCATCGATGGCCCCAACGACGGAGGATCTTGAATAACTTGCTAAAGCCATACGCTGGATATTTTTCGACCGCTTGCTGCAAACCGGCAATGACCACATCGTCCCGTGCGGTATTGGGCTGGTATCGATAAACCGAATCACGAATGCCAACAACACGACAGGCCCGTCGAAGACGAACCGGATACGCCGTCTTCGCGTAATCGACGAGCTCTCATCGTACGGCTGGCTTTATAGCTTTTTTTCAACAATATCCTTCAGAATCTTGTGGTCCAGGCTGAGATCGGCATACATCTGTTTCAACCGTCGATTTTCCTCTTCTAACTCTTGGAGCCGTTTGATATCGGACGCTTCCATACCGCCGTATTTACTCTTCCAACTGTAATACGTCGCTTCGGCTATGCCGTATTCTCGGCAAACCGCTTTGACCGTGCGGCCACCTTCCACCTCTTTTAATACCTTGATGATTTGGCTTTCACTGTAGCGTGTTTTCTTCATCCGTCATTCTCCTTTGGGCTTAATATAAGTGGGAGAACTCTACGATGACATGTCTCTAATTTAGGGGATGGTTACAGAGGCTACCGCCCATCAATTCGTGTAGAATGTTGTTAAACATAGTGTTTGTAGGGGCAGGCAGAAACCATGCAAGCCTGCAATGTTTGGTCACGAGAGGCGCGGTCGCCGCAAGTAGACTGCGGGGTGGAATAAGATTAGTCTTTGTTACCCACCCGCCTGATTTTGCACAAATGCTTTCTGGGAAAATGCAATGCATCCTCGGGGTGAAAAAATGAATATTCTCCGCCCACCAATATCCACCTTCGCCCTGCACATAGGCCAACGGGTCCGTAGAGGGGTTTACCGCTATGCTCTTTACCTGTCTGGTATCGGCAAGATATTGTTTATTCTTAGAGGGTAATATATAAGATCGTAAAAGATTGGTTTCGCATATTAATTATGTTGCAGGGCTACAATCTGCTACTTACAGTTTAGTCTGCTTATAAACGATAAGGATAACGAGATGACAGAGGCGGAGGCGCTCTACGGCTGGGCGGAGATTGACCCGGAGGGATCGGTGGTTGCTGGCGAGACGGGCACTTGGCGGATAACCTATCACGCGGGGCGCTACGGTGTCGACGACGGCGGGGTGATCAAGATCGCCTGGCGCGATGTCAGCGACTGGCAGGCGCCGCAATTTAGCGATCCGCAGGCACCGGGGTATGCCACGGTTTCGACGACCGGGCCGGTTACGCTCCGACCGAAATTCGAGAAGCAGCGCTATGTGCGGCCCTGGCGGCTGTGCGTGACGATCGACGTGCTCGATGACTCGCTTGCCGCAGGGGATACCGTAACGTTGACGTTGGGTGATCGGTCGGGCGGCGGTCCGGGCATTCGTGCGCAGACCTTTTGCAAGGAAGCTTTTGAGTTTCGCGTGGCGGTCGATTGGTGTGGAACCTGGGTTTACCAGCGGGTGCCCTCGCCGAGCGTCGAGATTGTTAGTGGTCCGGCGCATACGCTAGTGGTTGTCGGGCCGTCGGAAACGGCCCCCGGGGAAGAGACCTGGGTTGGTGTTAAGGCCGAAGATGTGTGGGGGAATCCGAGCCGGGCCTATGGGGGCGAGGTGCATATTGACGGTGGCGGGCTGATCGGGTTGCCGGAGGTGTTTCGTTTCACGGCCGAGCATCAGGGGGTGAAGCGCTTCGAGGGCGTCAAGGCGCCCGAGGTCGGCGTGTATCGGGCCTGCGTGGAGGATCGATCCGGGGATATGCGGGCGCAGGGCAATCCGCTAGTATGTGTGGTTGAGCACCAGGCGGTGCAACCCTTTTGGGGCGATTTGCACGGACAAAGCGAAGAGACGGTGGGGACCAATCCGGTCTCCTCGTATTTTCGCTTCGCGCGCGAGAGCGCGCTGGTCGATTTTGTCGGGCACCAGGGCAACGATTTCCAGATCACCCAAGAGGTTTGGCAAGAAATTCGTGGGCAGGCCAACGCGCAGAACGATCCGGGGCGTTTTGTCGCCTATGTCGGTTGGGAGTGGTCGGGCAATACGCCCTTGGGCGGCGACCACAATGTCTATTATCCCGGCGATGACGGGCCATTGCATCGTTCGAGCCATGTGTTGATTGAGGATAAGTCGGATGTAGACGGCGATTGCACGCACGTGACGGATTTGTACCGCGCTCTGCGCGATGTGGACGCGCTCTTGGTGCCGCATGTCGGCGGGCGCTACGCCAATTTGAATTGGCACGATCCGCGTTTGGAAGCGGTGGTCGAGGTGTATTCGGAGTGGGGGGAGTTCGAGTGGTTTTTGCGCGAGGCGCTAGAGAAGGGTTACCGCGTGGGTTTTACCGCCGGCAGCGACGACCACAAGGGGCGGCCTGGCGCGGCACATCCGGGCAGCGGTTCCTTTGGGGTCTATGGCGGCTTGACCTGTATCTGGGCGGAGGAGTTGACGCGCGAGGGGTTGTGGAAGGCGTTGAAGGCGCGGCGTTGTTATGGCACGACGGGACAGCGGATCCGCCTGGAAGTTACGGCAGACGAGCAGCCAATGGGGGCGGAGTTTATAGCGGATGGGCCACCAAAAATTGCAGTCAAGGTGGGGGGGACTGCGCCGATCGAGCGGGTCGATGTCTTTCGCGGGTTAGAGCAGGTGTATAGCTATCCGGAACAGATCGCGCGAGCGGAGGACCGCGTGCGGGTGGCTTGGTCGGGGCAGCGAATTCGCGCGCGGAATCGCCTGGTGTGTTGGGATGGTGGGTTAACGCTCGATCGTGGCCAGATTTTGGCAGTGGAAGGCTATGCCTTTGATTCGGCATCGGAGGGGATTGCAGAAACAAGCAAACAGTCGGTGACCTGGCAGTCGGTGACGACGGGAGATGCCGATGGAGTGGTATTGGAATTGGATGCGCCGGACGACGCGCTACTGAGCTTTGACACGCCGGTGGTGCAACATATGGTTTCGCTGGGCGAGATCGCCGCGGGGCCGGTGGTAGTGGAGGCCGGTGGCATCGATATACAAGTGGTTTTCGAGCGTGAGCCTTTGGGGGTAGGGAGTGCGGTTGAGTTTTGTTTTCAGGAGGAGCAACTGCAGGCTGGGTGCCACCCTTATTGGGTACGGGTGGTGCAGACGGATGGGGCCAAGGCGTGGGCGAGTCCGATTTATGTGACGGTATAGGTTTTGTGCAAGGAATAGACGTGATAATCTATGCGATCTACAGCATGGCAGTTTTGCTCGGCATCGTATCTTGCGGCAGCAGTAAAGTAGCTACTTCGGGTATGGCAGCGAATACGGCTACCGC
>DQLG01000280.1 GCA_015660315.1 Candidatus Latescibacterota bacterium | reverse complement strand
GCAAGCTTTTGGGCCTGGTTAGCCCCGCCATAGACGGTTACCTGGAAAACGGCATTCCCTACGGTAGCGCCTCAGGCCACATCTATAAAACTATGCCTAAGATCGCCCGCGCCAAATACGTATTGCCCATTGAGGTTTTTGAAATCACCGACTATGACAGCAAATACTATATCATCGCTCTTCTATCCCTGGCAGAAGAGAATATTACCTATTTCGGCACAGCGAATCCGTCAACCTGCCACCGGTTGTTAGAGCTTATTAACCAACAGCTGGTGACGCTACTGCAAGAGCTGGCAACCGGCACATGCAGCTGCCTTGAAACCTTACCAACAGCCCAGGCAGCGGCCATCCGCCAGCATTTGCGGCCACACCCCACTAGAGCGGAGCAACTGCGCCAACTCGCTCAGACAACAGATACGCTCGCTTTCTCTGATATTTGGCCATACCTCCAGGTACTTACGACCTGGACCGGTGGCTCCTGTGGTATCTCATTAGCCGGTATCCTGCCCTATTTTCCGGCCAATATCCAGGTCATTGAACTGGGCTACCTAGCCAGTGAGCTACGCGGCACCATCACCATAGACGCGAACACCAATACCGGTATTCCGACCTTGGATGAAAACTTCTTCGAATTCGTCGAAAAAACGGTCTGGGAAAGCGGCACGCCGGAATTCATCGGCATCGACGCATTACAGCAAGGGGCTGAATACTACCTATTCGTCACCACCCCGGCCGGCCTTTACCGCTACGACATGAACGACATCGTCGAAGTCACCGGCCGCTTCGCCAATACCCCGACCGTCCGCTTTGTACAAAAAGGGAAAGGGGTAACAAACCTTACTGGTGAAAAACTCTATGAAAGCCAAATCATAGACGCTGTTCATCGGGCCGAAATAGAATTCCAGCTCAAGCCCAGGTTTTACCAAGTTCTCGCCAATCAACACGACATGCATTACGAATGTTATATCGAGCCGGCGATCTCCACACGCATTGAACCAGAGCAAATTGCGGCCTATCTGGATCTACGGCTGCAAGAGCTCAATACGGAATACGAGGCCAAACGTTCCAGCGGTCGCCTCCATTCCCTAATTCTGTATACCCTCAAAAACGGCACCTACGAACACTATAAGAAACACTGTATAGCCAAAGGCCAGCGCGAAGGCCAATTCAAAACACTGCCTTTGCAATATCGCCACGACTTCCACTTTGACCTGGCTCCATACATCGAATAATGCGACTGCACACCCTGACTCTGCAGCCGCTGCAGATCCCGTTCAAGACGCGCTTCAAGCACAGCAGCGCCGAGCGCACTGTGACCCAAAGCGTGCTGGTTGCCGCTCGCACTGACAGCGGTTGCGTAGGCTTGGGCGAAGGCTGCCCACGCGAGTATGTCACGGCCGAATCGATCGCATCAGCCGAACGATTCTTTGCAATTCACCACAACGACCTGATCAATACTGTTCATTCCATTGCAGACCTGCGTCAGTGGACTGAATCGCATGCAGCACCCATAGAGCACAACCCAGCCGCCTGGTGTGCCATTGAACTGGCGCTGCTCGACGCCTTAGCCAAAGAGCAACACCAATCCATCGAATACCTACTCGACCTCCCCGAGTTGTCCGGGCCCTTCCGCTATACGGCCGTCCTTGGCGACGGCCCACTCGAGACCCTGACCAGTCAAGTGCAACAATACGCTGCCTTAGGCTTTACCGACTTCAAAGTAAAAATCACCGGTGATCCGAGCCTCGACAACGCCAAATACGGCGCCCTCCATACAACGGTAAAAAATCCCCGTGTGCGCTTAGACGCCAATAATCTGTGGAGTAAGCCCGACCAAGTTCTTGCTTACCTCGACGCCATCAGTATCAACCCCAGTGCGCTGGAAGAGCCCCTGCAAGCGCTAGACCACACCGGGCTAAATACACTAGCGGCCCAACAACCGGTGCAGCTCATTTTAGACGAAAGCTTTCTCAGCCAAGCCCACTTTGCTGCCATAGAGCAGCGGCCGGAATCTTTTATCATAAACCTGCGTATCTCTAAAATGGGCGGCTTGCTGCGCTCATTGAGCATTGCGCGGATGGCTGCACAAAAAAAGATTCCACTGATCATCGGCGCTCAAGTCGGAGAAACCAGCGTACTCACCCGCGCCGCGTTGTGCATTGCCAATATCTGCGGCGACGCACTGATCGGCCAAGAAGGCGCTTTCGGCACCTTGCTATTGGAACGAGATATTACCGACCAGCCGTTGACCTTTGGCAAAAATGGCCTATTAGCCATCGACCAGCTGGTCTCTTCTGCCTATGGCTTGCAAATCGCCTATGCTCTAAAAAATATTCCGGCACTACAAGATGAATAGTGCCCGAAAATTTCATAGGGTGTGCCGTTATTACCAGCGGCTTAAACGGAACTGTAACCGAGGTACGTTGTGACGCTTTTCTTGATGTGAGACTATACTACGATGTCTATTTTTACGATCTCTATCGCCGAGGGCGAGGGGATTGAAAGACTATCCAACGGACAGCGTGTACTCCTTGCTCTCCTTTACACCCCGAGCTATTTTGAATCCCTATGTCCATTCCCTACAAATACCTGCCATTAATTGCCTTCTTATTGTTGAGCGGCTGGCTACTCTGGCCCCCAGCCGAAGAAACCACTAACGCTGGCGCCTCCACCAAAGACCCCGAGCAAACCCAATACGTCATTAAATTCGCCGCCGGCTGGGCCTACCTGCCCGACACGCACCCCTTCGGCATCGGCAAACCGCTACAAGGCTTGAAAAATGTCATTCGCGATTTTGAAGCGCGCTTTCCCGACACGCGCATCGAAGTGCTCACCGTGCCCGGAGTCCGCGAATATTTGGTAACACAATTGGGTAGCGGCGAGGCGCCGGATATTCTCAATGTCAATGTCGAAAATGTCTGGACGGATGTGCAGAAGGGCTGGTATGTGCCGCTTGACCCCTTCTTAGAACAAGCTAACCCCTTTGTTGTCGAACAGGGCGACGCAACGAAACCCGGTTATAAACAGTGGTGGGACATGTTCCGCTATCAGGCGATCAGCCGCGGCAAGGCCGCGCCCGACGGCCTCAATTACTGCCTGACCTTTGATATGGTCGAAACCGGCATTTACTACAACAAAACGCTCTTCGCGAAACTCGGTCTGGCTGTGCCTGAAACCTGGGAAGAGTTTATCGCGGTGATGCAGAAAATTCAGGCGCACCGCCGCGACGACGGCACTGAAACGGTGCCGCTGTTGGTCAATATCGGTGCCTTCAACGACTGGACCACCGACCTGTTCTTTGACCAACTCTACTACGATCTGCTGCCGGGCATCGACCTGGCGCAAGACCCGACGCGAGAGCCCTATCTTGACGGCTATCTCGACTGGGACGAATTGGCCTTCTTGCGCCAAAAAGGTTTTTTCGGCGGCCGCGACCCTCGCTACCGCGAGGTCTGGCAAAAGATGCGCGAGCTGAAGCGCTATACCAACAAAAACCTGATGACCGACGACTTGATCCGCGAGTTCGTCACCCAGCGCGGCGCGATGATCTGGACCGCCAGCCCGATGTCTTATCGTTTATCCGGTGACAAGTCGCTCGGCTTCGACTGGGGGGTGTTCTATATGCCGCCCTTTACCCGCGATACTTCCCCCTC
>DQLG01000790.1 GCA_015660315.1 Candidatus Latescibacterota bacterium | reverse complement strand
CAACTATCATAAAATATGGCGGAGAGAGAGGGATTCGAACCCTCGGTACAGGTTACCCCATACAACAGCTTAGCAGGCTGCCACCTTCGGCCACTCGGTCATCTCTCCGTGACTATTTTTAACAAACTTTTATACCGGCGGAGGGTGAGGGACTCGAACCCTCAAGGGCGTGAACCCGGCGGTTTTCAAGACCGCTGCCTTACCAATTAGGTCTAACCCTCCTCAACCCTTCAGCGAGGGGTAAATATAAAGGAGGCATTGTCTTAGGTCAACCCCGTTCGCCCTTACTCAGCGCCCTCCCTCGGCGCATCTTCTTCCATCTCTCCGCCTGCGCCCTCGTTTATATCTTCAGCTTCGGCGTTCGCGGCTTCACTTGCAGTTTCTCCATTTTCTGCTACCTCCGCCCCGTCAACCAGAGCTTCGCCCTCACCTTCACCCTCGCCCTCACCTTCGAGTATTTCATCTTCGCTCTTGGGCAGGCGCGTCATGTCGATAACCCTGTCGCCTTCGCCGAGGTTGATCACCCTAACGCCTTGCGTATTGCGACCGATGGTGGAGAGGCCTTCTACGGTCTGGCGGATCATAATGCCATTTTGCGTTATGACCATGATCTCTTCTTCGGCCTGAACCTCTTTGCAAGCTACAACATCGCCATTGCGTTCGGTGGTCTTGATATCGATGACCCCCTTGCCGCCGCGATGCTTGCAGGGATATTCTGTCTGGCTGGAACGTTTGCCATAGCCATTTTCGCAAATTGTCAGCAAGGTGCTGTCTTCACTTAATACGACCATATCCACGACCTCATCGCCGGGGCGCAGAGTAACGCCTTTAACGCCGGCCGAGACTCGGCCCATACGGCGCACTTCGTCTTCGTTGAAACGCATCGCCAACCCACTGCGCGTCAGCAACGAAATATCTTGCTGTCCGTTGGTAATCGCCGCGCCGATCAGATCGTCGTCCTCTTGGATCTTTAGGGCGATAATCCCGTCGCGGCGAATGTTCTGATAGGCCGAGAGAACGGTTTTTTTGACGATGCCATTGCGCGTGGCAGTGAACAGATATTGATCGTCAGTGAATTCGCGAACGGGCACGATCGTACAGATCTGGTCATCCTGGTCGATCGGCAACAGGTTGACGATGGGTCGGCCCCGTGCCGTGCGCTCGCCCTCTGGTATGCGATAGACCTTGAGCCAATAACACTTGCCCTTAGACGTCAAGAACATCATGTAGGAGTGGGTCGAAGCGACAAAGAGGTGTTCGACAAAATCCTCCTCTTTGGTCTTCATGCCCGTCACACCACGACCACCGCGGTTCTGTACGCGATAAGCCCTGGGCGGCATCCGCTTGATATAACCCTCGCGCGAAATCGTGACGACCATGTCCTCTTCGGCGATCAGGTTTTCGATATCAAACTCTTCCGCCGCATAGACGATCTCGGTACGGCGCTCATCGCCGAAGCGCTCGGTGACTTCGTCGATTTCGTCCTTGATAATCTGCATCTGCCGCTCTGGGCTTGCGAGAATGCCGCGCAGATCTTCGATCATCACCATTAATTCGTTGAACTCGCTTTCGATCTTGTCGCGCTCCAGCCCGGTCAAACGCTGCAAAGGCATGCTCAGGATGGCCTGGCATTGCAGTTCGCTCAATTCGAATTGTTCCATCAACCGATTGCGCGCTTCTTCGACGTTCGACGATCCGCGGATCGTCGCGATCACCGCATCAATATTATCCAGCGCGATGCGCAGACCTTCGAGGATATGGGCCCTCGCCTCGGCCTTTTCCAGGTCGAACTGCGTGCGCCGCACGATCACATCGTGGCGGTGCTCGACATAGTGCTCCAGCATTTGCTTGATATTGAGCATCTCGGGGCGGGCCTTGACGATGGCCAGCATCATCACCCCGTAGGTCGTTTGCAGCATGCTGTGGCTATAGAGCTGGTTCAGCACGACCTCGGCTTGGGCATCACGCTTGCACTCGAAGACGATACGCAAACCATTGCGGCCCGATTCGTCGCGGATATTACTCAAACCCTCTATGGTTTTATCGCGCACTAGATCGGCGATTTTTTCGAGCAGGTTAGACTTGTTAACCAAGAAGGGGATTTCGGTGATAATTATATTTTCGCGGCCATTCTTGAGCGTCTCGATATCCGCGCGAGCCCTCAGGTAGACCATGCCCCGACCGGTGCGATAGGCTTGCCGCACTCCGCTCATTCCGTAGATCACACCGCCGGTGGGGAAGTCAGGCGCTTTGACGTACTCCATCAGCTCGTCAATCTCGATATCGGGATTGTCGATAAGCGCTTTGAGACCGCCGGCGATCTCCCGCAGGTTGTGCGGAGGGATCTTGGTGGCCATGCCCACGGCGATGCCCATCGAACCATTGCAGAGCAGGTTGGGGAACTTAGAGGGCAAAACTTGCGGCTCTTGTCGGGTCTCATCGTAGTTGTTGACGTATTCGACCGTGTTTTTTTCGAGATCGGCCAGCGATTCCATCGACGGCCAAGTCAGGCGCGCTTCGGTATAGCGCATCGCCGCCGGTGGATAGCCGTCGATCGAGCCAAAGTTGCCCTGGCCTAGCACCAGCGGATAGCGCATGCGAAAATCCTGCGCCATATGGACCAGCGTTGGATAGACGATAGCCTCGCCGTGCGGGTGATAGTTGCCCGAAGTGTCGCCAGCGATCTTGGCGCATTTGCGGTAGCCGCGGTTGGGCGCCAAGCTCAGATCATTCATCGCCACTAGGATGCGGCGTTGCGATGGTTTGAGCCCATCGCGCACATCGGGTAGTGCACGAGATAAGATGAAACTCATGGAATAGTCGAGGAAGGATGTCTTGAGTTCCTCCTCGATTTTGACCTGTATTACTCTTGATTCTGGAGCTTCTGTTTGTTCTGTCATCAACCTCTACCTTTGGGGTTTGGCTATGGTTAAATGTCCAGGTTCTTTACATCCAATGCGTATTTCTCGATAAATTCGCGACGCGGCTCAACTTGCTCGCCCATCAGTAGGGTGAACAAGTGCTCGGCCTCGACGGCGTCGTCTATTCTCACTTGCAACAAGGTCCGCCGATTGGGATCCATCGTCGTTTCCCAGAGCTGCTCGGGGTTCATTTCACCCAAACCTTTGTAGCGCTGTATCATAATACCGCGGCCTTCACCGGTCTCGCCGCCGCCAAGCGTTTCGATATGCTTGGCGCGCTCGACTTCGTCGAAGGCGTAGTGCTCTTGCTTGCCCTTCTTTACGAGATAGAGCGGTGGCTGGGCCAAGTAGAGTTTGCCCTTCTCGATCAGATCGCGCATATAGCGAAAGAAGAAAGTCATGATCAGCGTGCGGATATGGCTGCCGTCGACATCGGCATCGGCCATAATAATGACCTTGCCATAACGCAGCTTCTCGATGTCGTATTCTTCGCCAAGATTGGTACCGAGCGCCGTAATCAACGGCAATAACTTGTCGTTGCCAATAACGCGGTCGATGCGTGCCTTCTCGACGTTGAGCGGCTTGCCGAACATCGGCAAGACAGCTTGGAAACTCTGATCGCGCGCCATTGCGGCCGAGCCACCGGCCGAATCACCCTCGACCAAATAGATCTCTGTTTTCTCTGGGTCGCGAATCGAACAGTCTGCCAGTTTGCCGGGCAGCGAAGCTCCATCCAGTATGCCTTTACGGCGGGTCAGTTCGCGGGCTTTGCGCGCCGCTTCGCGGGCACGACCGGCATCGACGATTTTGTCGATTACGCGTTTGGCTACATCTGGATTTTCATCCAGATACATGCTCAGTGCTTCGGACACGAAGGAGTCGACGATGCCTTTGACTTCGCTATTGCCTAGCTTGCCCTTGGTCTGACCTTCAAACTGAGGCTCGGGTACTTTGACGCTGATGACAGCGGCAATGCCCTCTCGTGTATCTTCACCGGCGACGTTAAATTTGACATTTTTGAGCAAGTTATTGCGATTCGCGTAGCTATTAATTGTCCGCGTCAGCGCCGAGCGAAATCCCACCAGGTGAGTGCCGCCATCGTCGGTTTTGATATTGTTGGCGTAGGTGAAGAGCGTCTCTTGGTAGCTGTCGTTGTATTGCATCGCAACTTCCACAGAGACTCCATCGCGCTCACCTTGTAGATAGATCGGATCCGGGTGCAAAACGCTGCGCCCCTCGTTGAGGAAACGCACAAACTCCTCAATGCCACCTTCGTAGAGATATTTGGCCTCTTCTCCGCTGCGGGCATCTCGCACGTTGATTTCAAGACCTTTTGTCAAAAAGGCTAGCTCGCGCAATCGGTAGGCGATATACTCGAAGCTGAATATTACCGTTTCGAAAATTTCTGCGTCGGGCTTGAACTCTATGAGAGTACCGGTCTCTTCGGTTTCACCGACGATATCCAGACCCGTTTCTGGAACGCCTCGGGCGAATTTCTGCAAGTGTACTTTGCCCTTTTGCCAGACTTCCACCGTACACCACTCGGATAACGCATTGACCACCGAAGCACCCACACCATGCAAACCACCCGAAACTTGATAGGCTTTTTTGTCGAATTTGCCGCCGGCATGTAACATGGTCATCACAACTTCCACGCCTGACTTATTCTCACCGGCATGGAAATCGGTGGGGATACCGTGTCCGTCGTCTTTGATATGAACGGTGCCTTGTTCCGTTATCGTTACATCGATACGCGAACAACGGCCAGCCATCGCTTCGTCAACGCTGTTATTGACAATTTCTTTTACTAGCTCATGTAGTCCACTTTCACCAGTATCACCGATATACATAGCTGGGCGCTTGCGCACGCCTTCAAGCCCCTTGAGAACTTGAATGGCATCAGCATTGTATTCCTCTGACTGCGACGCCTCCGCTTTTTCCTCGGGAAAGTCTCTGGCTGGTTCCGTCATCTACCTCTCCTTTTATGCACTTTATACATCTTCCGACTCAGTCTGATTCATCAATCGCAACCCCTTCACGACCTCGCTCCCCAATAGCTGATTGATCCGCGCGATTATATCCCGCTGCATAAAACTCAGCTGCGTTCGCCATACGGCCGATGGAACGGCAATTTCTAATTGCCCGCGCCGCACGCGCAATGGCCTGGCGTGCTGAGCCAGCGCAGACCCAACCGCCTCCTCCCAAACTATACGCGCTCGGCACTCAGCTAACTTTTGCTCTGCTCCCAATTCCGCGATAACGCTTTCGAGCAAACCGTCCAGTAAGGTTGGCGAACCTAACGAACGTTCGTCACTTTTGGAGGTCGATCGGCTCGAAACTGGATTCCTGGCGGGCGTCGGGCTTTTGGGGCGTCGTCGCGATGACTTGTTCGAATTCATTGATTATGTCCAGTAATTTGCCTGTTCGGCCGGGATCTAACTCTGAGAAAACATCATCCAACAGCAACACGGGCTGGCGGCCCGTTTGTTCCTCCATATAGCGCGCTTCGGCGAGCTTCCAAGAGATCAAAACAGTTTTGAGTTGACCTTCTGAAGCGTAGATTTCAGCCGATTCCCCGTTTAACGTGAATTTTAAATCGTCGCGATGAGGCCCGCTGAGTGTATGCCCCATTTGCGCCTCCTGATCTCTGTGGCGCTCAAGTGCCTCCTTCAGCTCGGCACGAAGTGCTTCTAACTCGCCTTCTTTTGCCCCTTGATAAGTGATTACTGCTTCTTCTTTATCCGGCGAAAAGCGGTCGTAGTAACGAGTGAAAGGCTCATTGAGTTTTTCTAATGCTCCTAAACGGTATTTGCGAATCCCAGCGCCTAATTCAACCAACTGTGCATCCCATGGTTCCATTACCTGCCGGTCTACATGCCCTCGGTTCGATTTTTTTGCCGCGCGCAATAGATGGTTCCTCTGGGTCAACACGTGGTTATACCGTTGCAGATCGCGCAAATAACTCCCACTAGACTGCGAAATAAGTATGTCGAGAAGACGCCTTCGTTGAGCAGGGAAGCGCAAGACCAGTGATACATCTTCGGGCGAAAAATGAACAGTGCGGAATACGCCTAGTAAATCCGAAACCCTTGGTAGGGGATTAGCATCTACGAATGCTTTTTTGCCTTCTTTCTTGCCATAGAAGATTCTCAACTGATGATCGTGACGTTCATCGGTGCATATCGCTTGAATGTCAAAGAACTCTTCGCCGTGCGGCACAGCTTGTGGATCTTTCGCCCCACGCACTGATTTGCCTATCGATAAATAGGAAATCGCCTCCAGAATATTGCTTTTACCACGGCCATTTGGGCCAAAGACCAGTGCATTATCCGCCGCAAAATTCAGCTGGAACGCGGCAAGATTGCGGAAAGGCCTCAGAATTAACTCACGAATCCGCACTTTGCGTCTGCTTAGCTCATCCAGTCGGTCGCAAGGGCATTAGTAGACAAAAGTAATCTTCGCCCTCTTTTTGCTCTGTTGGTCGCAAAAGCGCTGCTGTGACGTGATTTTCGAGCTCGAAACGAACCTCGTTCGTATCCATTTTGCGGAGAATTTCAATCAAATACTGGGCGTTGTAGCCGATTTCCATCTCATCTTCTGTATATTGGGCCGGAATAACTTCCCTTGCTTCACCCCCGATTTCAGGACTAGCGGCCGACAACTCAACCTGGCCGCTAGTCAGCTTGAAACGCACCTGCCGAGTATACGAGCTGGAAAGAATAGATACACGGCGCACTGCTGGCAGAAGATCTTCGCTAGCTATTCTCAACTCTTTTTCGTTGTTCTGAGGTATAACTTGACCATAATCGACATATGGGCCTTCGATAAGCCGTGACAATAATTTTTTGTGGCCCATATCAAATAGGACCTGTGTTTCACCCAAGGTTATTTTAACCGGCCCATCTTGACCACCCAATAGCTTGACGATCTGGCTCAGAGCTCGAGGTGGGACGATAACGGAAGATTCTTCGTCGCCTTTTACCTGGTCCTCTAAGTCGATTGCCAATTTATAACAAGCTAAGCGAGATCCGTCGGTAGCAACCATTTGCATGCCTTGGCTATCGATGCGCCAGAGCACGCCATTGAGCACTGGGCGCGTATCATCCCGAGAAACAGCAAAAGCCGTTTTATTGATCATATCAACCAAAACACTTGTATCTGCTTCGTTCTCGCCAAGCGTCAGACCCACCCCCTCGAGGGATGTCGGCATACTGGGAAACTCATCTGCCTCCATACCCGAGAGACTATAGGCTCCTTCGCTGCTGTCGCCCTCTCCAAGCCGTCCTGAGAGCTTTAAACGATCGTCTTGGACTTCTATACTCAATTCGGCGTCGGGCCATTCTCGGGTGATCTCTGCCAGTGTACGGGCCGGTACAGTTATTCGACCTTTCTTTTCTATTGCAGCTGGTATCTCAGTGCGGATCGACAAATCTAAATCCGTCGCCGCCAGTGACAGAGTATTCCCATCGGCCTCGAGCAGAATATTTGCCAAAACTGGAAGAGCCGGTTTAGAGGGGACTACATCTAACACGGTATCGATGCCTTGCCACAACTTATTGCGATCTACAGTTAGCTTCATACTTGTATATCATCCTCGTTTTTGTGCTTTCCTATATAATTTAGCCTATATTCATACCGTGTCAAGTTCATTTATATTAGGTCTCGTTCATTAATTTAGTCGACATGTTATCTTTCAAATATAACAACATAAGTCTTTTATAAACAATAATTAATAAAGATTTTAGACCAAGGATATAAATTTTTAGTTCTCAGCCCCCGAATACTGAACATATGGTCATGTGTGTATAAATAAAGGAGTAGGGTGTGTGCCGTATGCCCGGGTTTCCCACACCTCTAAATAGAAAGAATATACACTAAACGGTGTTCTTTTATTTATAGAAGTTCTAGTAGTAGTGTTGATATGTGGATAACCTTTAAAAAAGCGCAAGCGTTAGATGACGCAAAAGAGGTTTAAATTAAAAAAGGTTAGGGTAAGCACATAAAGTCTAAATTAATCTATAATTCGCTGTGAATAAGAGCGTGTATAAGATGAGATATACACGTAAACAACCACACTTAGAGTATTAATAACGTCGATTTGAACTTATCCACACTTCATCGGCCCTATGATGTGGATAATGATGTTGATACTTTTCCACTGTCAATATGGCACAATATATGAGGGAATCCGAAAAGCAATGAGTTCAATTATTGTCAATCTCATTGAGTACGGGCTTCCGAGATGGCAATACTTGATGGTATAAGATTAGCTGATCGGGTTATTTTGAAATTCTAAGGAGATGCCCAGATACAACGTTTTTATTGATATTTGATATTTGCTTAGGGCGGAACTAGGCGGAACTATTAGGAAAATTTCAGCTGAAGCTGGAGGGGGATTATGTAGGGGGGTGTTGTCTGCGGATGGTTTCGGATAAATCTTCTACAATTCGAGCGAAAGAGGGATCATTCTTGCACTTCTTTTCGACGGTACGAACAGCATGGATGACCGTGCTATGATCGCGATTGCCGAAATGTAAACCGATCATTTTGAGGGGATTCTTAGTAAGGCGCTTAGATAGGAACATGGCGATGTGACGAGCAGCTGTAATATCCTGTTTACGCCCTTTCCCAATTAGTTGGTTTAATGTCAGATTGAAGTGATCAGCGATATGTTGTTGAATTGCCTCAATGTTCAAATCAGATGTTTGATCGGGACCCCTAGCTTGTACAATCTGCTTAGCGGCTTCTATCGTCAATTCTGTCTTATGAATTGAGCAATAAGCCATTAGATGTATCAATCCACCTTCTAATTCGCGAACATTACTGCTTATATAACTCCCAAGAAAGGCAGCAACATCATCTGAAAGCAATATTCCAGTGCGCTCTGCTTTTTGATGGAGGATCGCAATACGAGTCTCTAGATCAGGTGGTTCTATTGGTGTCACTAATCCCCACTGGAAACGAGAGATTAGTCTTTCCTCTAATCCTTCTAGTTGGCCTGGTGGACTATCGCAAGTCATCACGATCTGTTTGCCATCCTGATGCAAAGCGTTGAACGTATGAAAGAATTCGCTCTGCGTTTGTTCGCCACGTAGTAGGAATTGGATATCGTCTACTAATAGTATGTCTACGCTGCGGTAAGATTTTTGAAATTCACTGGTATTGCGGTTCTTTAGCGATTCAATAAAATCGCTCATAAACTTTTCCGAAGGCACGTAAACGACTTTTTGCACTAAGTTGAGACTACGGGCGTGGTGGCCTATTGCTTGCAATAGATGGGTTTTCCCTAAGCCCACAGCTCCATAGATCACTAATGGATTGAACTGGGTTTTCCCTGGCGACTTGGCAACGGCTAATGCCGCAGCATGGGCAAAACGATTGCCTTCCCCAATTACGAAATCATCAAAAATATAGCGTTCATTGAGTGTTGATGGTTGCGTTGGGGCTGACTTAGATACATTTGCACTGGCCTCAGGTGGATCTAAAGTCTTTATAGGCTCTACAGGGCTTGTCTGAATAGATCGATCGGGTTGAGCTTGATCCGGTTTGTGCATCTGGTGTAATTGATTTGATGCAGAGGTAGGGTTTAGAGCCTTTTGCTGAAGCTCTGACGCCTGTTCGACCACAAAAGAGACTTTGGGAACGAGCGCGGTCTCTTCTTTAACGGCTAATTGGATCATTGCCAGGTAGTGGTTTTCTACCCAATCTGCAAAGAATAGACTGGGAACCTGGATTATTAACTGATCCTCGTCAAAGCGGTTTACTAGCGTAGGACGGAACCAATTACTAAAACTCTGGGGGCGAACCTGCCGCTCTATATTGAGCAGACACTGGGCCCACAGTTCATGGGGATCCTGTGTTTCCAACGTCATTTTCTTGTGCTCTAATTCAGGATTTGGGGAAGAATTTTTAACCTATGGAAAATGGGATTGATCGTCAAGAGCCTCCTGTGTAATTTGTTCTTGAAATTCCTTCATAGACAAAGAGTTAAAAAAAATTGACACCAACTGAAATTGCCGCTAAATTAGTCTGTTTCCACCATGATCATTAAAACAGGATTTTTATTGTGAAACGTACATTTCAGCCCAGCAACAGAAAACGTCGTAACAAGCATGGTTTCCGCAAGCGCATGAGCACTCCGGCTGGCCGCAATATTCTTAATCGCCGCCGTAGAAGAGGCCGCAAACGCCTGGCCGTATAATTCACGATGGCCTGGATAAGGGGCCAATGTCTCTGGATTCGCTCTGACCGTAATGGAAGTGGTGGCCAGTCCCATAGGGGTGCTGCTTCCCGTGGTCAAGTTTTCGTCGTCCGTCGCAAACTAGGCAATGCAGTAAAGCGCAATAGGCTTAAACGTCGCCTGCGTAGCAT
>DQLG01000142.1 GCA_015660315.1 Candidatus Latescibacterota bacterium | reverse complement strand
CGGGCCCTTGCCGTCAGCCCATTTCAGCGTCTGATCGGTGCACCACCAATACTCGTCCTCGGTCTCGCCCTTCCAGGCGAACACCGGTACGCCGGATTCGGCGATGGCGGCAGCAGCATGGTCCTGGGTCGAGAAGATATTGCACGAGCACCAACGTACCTCGGCGCCGAGCGCGTTGAGCGTCTCGATCAATACCGCAGTCTGGATCGTCATATGCAACGAGCCAGCGATACGCGCGTCCTTGAGCGGTTGCGCGGCCGCGTATTCCTCGCGCAAGGCCATCAAACCGGGCATTTCCTGCTCAGCGAGGATAATTTCCTGCCGCCCCCATCCGGCCAGCGACATATCGGCGATTTTATAGTCCTGAGCTTGCACTTCGGCGGTCTTTTCAGTAGTTTGCGTCATTTTTTTAGTCCTTGAAAAGTGATGAATTTTAGGGAATCAGAGTCACCAACGATTTCGGCGCCCGTTACTTCGAATTGGCTCGACTCCATCCAGGCCCGCACTTCGGCGGGCGGAAAACCGAGCCATAAATCGGCCATGCTCTCGCGAAAGGCCTCGTCCTCATGCCGATGCAGATCCACTACCACTAAACGCCCACCTGGTCTGAGCGCGCGATAGGCCTCGCGAATCGTATCCTCCGGATTGGAAAGGTGGTGCAGAACCATACAGGCCACGACCAGGTCGACCTCTTGGTCCGCTACTGGCAAATGCCCCAAGTCGCCCAGGCGAAACTCGCAGCGCACCGCTTCTTTGCCGACCGCCTTGCGCGCCATATCAAGCATCGTTGTCGAAGAATCGATGGCGACCACCCGCTCGATCCGCTTGAGCAACTCCGGCAACAACAAACCCGCGCCCGTGCCCATATCCAGCGCTTTTTCAGCATGCTCGGGCAAGAGTTCCAGCGCTATCTTGCGATAGACGCTGCCATTAAGACAGTGATCCTGCAATTCGCCGGGATCCTTAATGCTGTTAAAGAAAGTGCGGGTCTGTTCCCTGCGGCGCTCAACGACGGCTTCTATACCCTGCAGATCCTCCGCGTAATTTGCCAGACTCGACTCATGGCGCTGCAATAAGTCCAACACATCCACGACGAGCGGATCAACACCTTGCCCGCCACTGCTCTGATAATAGATCCAGGTACCTTCCCGGCGGCTGGTGACCAAATTCGCCTCAGCGAGGATTCTCAGATGCCGCGATACCCGGCTTTGCCCCATGCTCAAAATGCCGATGATTTCATTGACATTGAGCGAGCCCCGCATCAGCAAGCGCACCATGCGCAGCCGCGTCTCATCAGCTAGCGCCTTGAATATTTTGAGCGAATCAGCCATAGGATCGTAAGAATAATAGCACAAATATCTATAAATGTAAATATCAAGATTTATTGATATAATGATGCTGCAGAGACCTGCACGGCTCTTTGCACCTATCCGTGTTGTCCATCTTGCCCTCCCACCTTTCTGCAACTAACTTGACTCCAATTAAAGGAGGATCATGTTATGCGTATCATTGCCATCGGTTGCGAATACAGCGGCGTCACGACCTTGCTCGAAGGGCTCAACGTCTGGGGCGCCCAACGCGGCGTACACTTCCATATGGACGACCACTTTACCATCCCCGACGCCTACCACCTCTCCGACGAAGAGCAGCAGGCGATGCTCGATATGCTGCCGGCGATCAAAGAGCGCTTCCAGCGCTTTCAGATCGTCTACCACGTCCGCCTGATCAACAATTACCAACATATTCTCTTCGGCGGTTTCCATCTTGAGGAGGAAGTCTACGGCCCGCTCTACTATTATCCCGGCCTCACCGTCAGCGACACCCGCAAATACGAGAGCGAAATGCCCGACGACGCGATCCTTGTGCACCTGCACGCCCGCCCCGAAGTCATCGCACAGCGCTTAGACGAAGCACCCCATCCACACACTATTATCAAACCAGACGATGTCCCGATGTTGCTCGACCGATTTGCCGAGGAATATCGCACATCCTGGATCCGCCACAAAGTCTCGATCGACACCTCCGATCTCACCCCCCAGCAACTACTCGACACCTTCTTCAAAGAAAGCAACGCCCACTTCAATACGCGCGACGCGCTCCTGCTATTGGACCAGAAATACGCCCGAAACGCTTAGAAAACCGCTTGGGAATTCTACTGGTAGGGGAAGGGCTGCTGACGGCCCAACGTCTGGGAGCAACGGCGCAAACCACGGACTCTTCGATGCTGATCCGCAACATTCCGCATCCGGCAACCGTGCGAATATAAGCCGACCATATTGTACATTCGATCCAACTGGTTCTTCGTTTTAAAATCATTTAAGGAATAGGCCACCGATGTCGCGTACGCTTTTGCTTGCGCACTGCTTTACACCTACTCCTCGGCCTTCGCGCAAGAGCGCGAAATCGCCGTATACCCGCCCAACGGGGCGGCGATGGATATGGTCTTGGATTGAGGCGGGATCGTTTATGATGGGATCGGCGGCGGCAAAACGCCGAACCCCTGGGATCTATATCATGTGTACGGCAATACTTGGGAATGGGTATTCGACTAGTATTACCGCCTCTATCCCGATGGCCCCATCGTCACCCCACAGGCCCCCCCGCCGACAAAATCTACCGTGTCTCACCCGCGGCGGCATCTTTATGCAATGCTCGG
>DQLG01000620.1 GCA_015660315.1 Candidatus Latescibacterota bacterium | reverse complement strand
TTACCGTTTTTGAACCACTCGATGGCAATCCAGGTCAGCGCCGCGACGCTGGGCGAGATCTGGGTGACGACCACAGCCATGGCCGCTTGGCCATTGGCGGCCAGGGCACTGCCGCCGTTAAAGCCGAACCAACCGACCCACAGCATGGCAGTGCCGATGAGGTTCATGGTCATATTGTGCGGGGGCATCGGTCGTTCGGGATAACCTTGGCGTTTGCCGACGAGGATCGCGGCGACCAGGGCGGCTGTGCCAGCGGTGATGTGCACGACGATGCCGCCGGCAAAGTCGAAGATGCCCATCGCGCTGAAGTAGCCGCCCTCGCTCCAGACCATATGGGTGATCGGCAAGTAGACCAGCAGACACCACAAGCCGCTGAACCACATGATGGCCGAGAATTTCATGCGTTCGGCGAAGGCGCCGACAAAGAGTCCCGGCGTAATGATGGCGAAGGTCATTTGGAAGACAAAGAACAGCAATTCGGGGATGGACCCCTTAAGTGTTTCACTGGTGATGCCGGAGAGGAAGGACTTGGAAAGGTCGCCGATAAAGGGATTGTTGGCCGTAAAGGCCAGACTATAACCGCAGAGAGTCCAGATAACGGTAATCAGCGCCGTTAGACCAAAACAATGCATGAAAATGGACAGCACATTGCGGGTACGAACCAAGCCGGCGTAGAACATGGCCAGACCCGGGATCATCATAAAGAGGACTAAGCCCGTGGAGATCAGTATCCAGGCCGTATCGCCCGAGTCGAGCCCGTCTTGGGCCAGGGCGGTATTCGGCGTAAACGAGCAGATTAGGGCCAGTAGGGCGAGGCAGCCCCATGTTCTGCGAAACTGCATGTAGAATTCCCTTTAGGTGCAAAGTAGGTGAAATGCCTACGGGGGTGGAATTTCGCGCACCAGTCATAAGCTCAGACAAATATTACATCTATAAAATATCATCCGCAAAAACGCCATGTGACGGGGTATCTACGTTTTTACGCATTCTATTAATACGAAAATTCTCCCCGTTGCCCAACCTTTTGTTGCAAAATTGTCGGTTGCAAATGGCGCAAGTAGTTGTGTTAGCTGAGCAGGAGGGCGTGGATCGCTTTTTGGCGGTAGGAGAAAATGCGTTTGAGCTGGAGTTTGATCAGGGGCAGGGCGATTTCGCCCAGCGGCCATAGCGGCAGGCGGTAGAGCATGCGATCGCTGATTGCTGTGCCTTTGTCGGTTGCCTCGAAGGTGTGGGTATGGTGTTAGAGGCTGTAGGGACCTTTGAGCTGTTCGTCGACGAAGGCGTGCGGAGGATTCCAGTGCGAGATCAGCGAACGCCAGGTGAAGGGCAGGCCGAAGAGGCTTAGGTGATAGTCGATTTGCGTGCCTGTGGCGATATCGACGGGGGTGGGGCTGGCGATGCGGAAGCCCAATTCCGGTGGGGTAATGCGTTCGAGGTTTTGTGCGTCGGCGAAGAAGGCGAATACTTGTTCGCGTGCGAGCGGTAGAGTCATCGTTGCGGTGAAAATGTGGGGTTCAGGCGACATTAGCGTGGACGATCAGGTCCATGATCCGGCTGGTGCGGGCGGCGCTTGCGCCGGTGCTGGGGCATTCGCCTCGGTTTAAGAGGGCGTTGACGATGGTTTGTACCAGGGGTTGCTGCACGTGTTCTGGGGCGGGATAATCAAAGGCCTCACTCCCGGTGGCCCTCGTCAGCTCGACGGGTGTGAAATCGAAGGTGGAGAAGACGATATGGCCCTTATCGCCGATCAGTTCGATTCGGTCTTGGCGCCGGTCGGCGGCGAAGGACCAGGTGCCGTTGCCGAGTACGCCCGATTCAAAGGCGAAGCTGGAGGCGACGGCATCTTCGGCAGCGTAGAGCCCAGCTTGGTTGCGGGCGTGTCCCGATGCGCTGGCGATGGGGCCTAATAGATAGTCGAGGTAGTCGAGCTGGTGCGAGGCCAGGTCGAAGAAGTGGCCGCCGCCCGAGACCTCCGGCATGACGCGCCAAGGCGGGTTGTCGGGATCTTCGGTCGCGGGATTGCACAGGGTGATCGAGACGAAACGGACCGCGCCGATGGCGCCTTCTTCGACCAGCGATTTGACCTTGAGGAAACCGGGCAGGGCGCGGCGATAATAGGCGACGAAGAGGGGCACTTTTGCGGCCTGGCATGCGTCGACCATGTCCTGGCATTCGGCGTGGTTGCGGGCCATCGGTTTTTCGACGTAGACGGGCTTTCCGGCGCGTGCGACTTGTGCAGTGTAATCGGCGTGCGAATCGGGCGGGGTGGCGATATAGACGGCGTCGACATTAGCGTCGGCGATCAGCGAGTCGGCCTGGTCGTACCACTTAGGCACATTGTGGCGCTCGGCGTAGTCGCGGGCCCTGTCGGGGTCACGGCGCATGACTGCTACCAGTTCGGAGTCGTCGATTTTGTAGAAGGCTGGGCCGCTTTTTTTTTCAGTGACATCACCGCAGCCGATGATGCCCCAACGTATTTTTTGCATAGTCTTTTCCTCGAATAAACTCGGTCGTAGGAAGATGGCAAGGGGTGGTGCGGAAAACTAGCTCAAGCGGTTTGGCGCACGATGGCCAGCAGACCGTCGCCGTATTTTTCGGCCTTGGCCGGGCCGATGCCGTGCGCGAGCTTGAGCTCTTCGAGGTTGTCCGGCCGCATCAGGGCAATGTCTCGCAAGGTGCGGTCGCTAGCGACGACATAGGGCGGTACGTTTTCCTTGCGGGCCAGTTCCATACGGTGGTGGCGCAATGCCTCGAAAAGCTCTTGTGCTCGCTCGTCAAAACCCTCCCGCGGGTCCAGGGTTGTGCGACGGGTTCGCTTGGCGCGGAATTCAGGTGTATTCATCGGTGGCATCAAGAGGCGTGCGGGGCGCTCGGCGTGGATGACCTGGCGCCCTTCCTCGGTGAGGATGACGACCGGTCGCTCGCCGCCGAAGAAGTCGACCCAGCCGGCGGTGACCATGCGTCGCAAGAGCTGCATAAGCCACTTTTCCGAATGTTCCTTGAGTGAGCCAAAGGTTGGGGTTTGGTCGAGACCGTCACGCAACAGGCGCACGTCCTCGGTCCCGCGCAACAGCTTGGCCGCCATCTGTATGCCGTAGCGGCCGTGCAAACGCGCGATGGCGCAGAGGGCTTTGCGCACGATGGTCGAGGTTTCTTCGTCGTCTGAAGCCTCGCCGCCGGAGAGTTCGCGGCAGACGTCGCAACGGCCGCAGCCCGACAGGGTTTCCTCCTCGTCGCCGAAGTAGCGCAGGATCGCGTCGTGACGGCAAGATCCCCCCTCGCACCAGCGCATCAGCTCTAAAAAGAGGTTCCACTTGTGTTGTACCACGGTCTGTTCGGTGGTGTGACCGTCGGAGTCGCCTTCAATCAGGCGGCGGCGCAGTGCCATATCGCCGGGTGAGACCAATAACATGCAGTAGGCGTCTTCGCCGTCGCGGCCGGCGCGGCCGACCTCCTGGTAATAGGCTTCGACCGAACTGGGCGGGGCCAGGTGGGCGATGGCGCGCACATCGGCGCGATCGATGCCCATGCCGAAGGCGTTGGTGGCAACAACTACTTGCAATTCGTCGTTTATAAATTCGCGTAGGACTTCGTCGCGGTCGCTGCCCGCCATGCCGGCGTGGTAGGCCGCCGCGCGCCAACCGGCGCCCTGCAGCCGGGCGGCTTCTTCTTCGGTGATTTTGCGGGTGGGTGCGTAGACGATGGCGGTGCCGGGTTTTTGGTCCGGAGCGCCGAGGGCTTCGGCCAGCAGGGTGTCGATGCGCTGGCGGCGCTCAGCGGCGCCGTTGATTTCGGCGACTCTGAGCGCTAGGTTGGGCCGGGCGAAGCCGCGCAGGAGTTGTGGGGTGTCGGATGAGAGACCCAGGCGCTCGAGAATTTCGTCGCGGACTACTGGCGTCGCCGTCGCGGTGCAGGCGAGCAGCCTAGCGTCGGGCAGGCTGCGGACGAGGTCGCCTATTTGCAAATACTCGGGTCGGAAGTCGTGGCCCCATTCGCTAATGCAATGGGCTTCATCGACGGCGACCAAGGGGCAATTGATTTCGCGCAAGAGCGAACGAAAACCGGGATAGGACAAGCGTTCGGGTGCGGCGTAGACCAACTTGTAGTCGCCATTGGCAATGCCTTGCATGCGTCGGCGTAGCTCGTCGCCGTCGAGGGTCGAGGCCAAGTAAGTAGCGGCGAGCCCGCGTTTTTCGAGGGCCTGGACCTGGTCGTGCATCAGGGCGATCAGCGGGGAAACGACTAAGGTGGTACCGGGCAGTAGGGCGGCGGGTAGTTGGTAGGTCAGGCTCTTGCCGCCGCCGGTGGGCGCGACCAGCAATAGGCGGCCGGTATCGAGCAGGGTTTCGACGGCCTCGCGCTGTCCGGGAAGGAAGCTGTTAAAACCTAATTTTGCCAGTGCTTCGTCGAGATCGGGTTTCGCCAGCAGGACTTCTGCACCGGAGGCGGGGTCTATGGTTTGGCTTTGGCTCACTATGCCATTTCCTAGGCCGGTACCGCGTCGACGTATTCGTCGCAGAAACGCACATTCTGCGCGATCATGTCCGGGTCGTCCTTGCGCCAGGCGTCCGGGACGCCGCGTTCGATGCAGGCCTGGGCGAACCACTGGATTTTGCCGCCGCTGGACCAAGCGTCGCGCAGGATCGAAAAGATGTGCTCGATCCTGCGGCCGAAGAAGGTGTTGATGCCTGGTCTCCGGCGGTGCGCAGGACCTCGTGGATGCGCTCGGGCGTGTGGTAGTCGAGCATTTCCTGGTTGCGCTCCGGACCTTGGTGCGAAAAATCGGAGCAGGGATTGCCACCGATGCAGAGACCGGAGACGTGCGCGGTGCCGATTGTCCTCAGACGCATGTTTTGTTTTGCCTTTGACTTATGCTTCATGCGTTTTGCTCCGCGTCGATGGCGCGAAAGACCTCATCGGCCCGGGTCAGTCCGTCCCAGGCGGCGGCGAAGCCGGCGTAGACGGCGACCTGGAAGAAGGTCTCGACGATTTCTTCCCTGCTGGCGCCGTTATTGAGAGCCATGCGGATATTGAGCTCGAGCGCGTTGATGCGGCCCAAGCCGGCGAGTACGGCGATGCTGCAGAGGCTGCGGGTGCGCAGATCGAGGCCGGGGCGATTCCAGACTTCGCCGCCGATGGTGCCCATGACCAGGCGTTCAAAGTCGGGCGAAAGCGCTTGGAATTTTTCGCGTAGGGCGTCTATTTTTTCGCGGCCGACCATCTGCGCGAATTGTTCGACGCCTTTTTGGTATTGTGCTTCGTCCATGTTCGTACTGCTTGCTAAATGCGTGCCAGGAGATCGCGTTCATCTAATCTATAGGAAGAACCGACTATGTCCAGCGCGTCGGGTGTTGCCTCTACGAAACAAGGGTGTTGCGTTAGTTCTACAGTTGGGAGGGCGGCCGTCGGGGATTGTGCTCTTTGTCTTTTATAGGGAGGGGTCGTCTATGCGACCCTCCTGAAAATCTACTTCCAACCACGGATCTTTAGTCTCCCGTCGGAAGGTTAGTAGTTTTTCACGCATGGCTGATTCTATTTCAGCTAGGTCCGGGTTGCCGATCAGATTGGTGGTTTCCATTGGGTCGACTTCTATATCGTAGAATTCTTCGGACTCGCGTTTAAGCACGCGCGGGGTCTCGCGCAGGCCCATTTTTTTGACGTTTTGCTCGCGCACCGCCGTCCAACTGACCGAGCGGAAGAGGTCGGTGGGCAGGGGCGATTGATGACCCGAGGCAATATTGCGGACGAATTTGTAGCGGCGACCGCGCAGAACTCGGTAGGGGTTGTAGTCGACGACCTCGTGAAAACAATGTGAAAAATAAGTCTCGTCCCAGCCGGCGATTTCAGGCTCGGCGAGGATGGGCAGTAATGAGCGTTCGGGCAAGTCTTCGGGGGCGGGCACATTGGTCCAATCGTGGATGGTGGGGCGGATATTGGTCCAGTTGATAAGCGCCTGGTGGTGGACGCCGCGTGTTTCGAGATCGGGTGTGCGCAGGATAAAAGGGCAGTGGTGGCCGCTGTCAAAGAAGGAGGCCTTGGCGCCGGGGAAGGGCATGGCATGGTCGGTAGTGACGATGACTAGAGTTTCATCGGCGCGGCCCGATTCGTCGAGCACGTCGAGCAGCAGGCCGATGCCGTGATCGAAACGTGAGACGGCCTGATAGTAGTCAGCGAGGTCGGCGCGGACTTCCGGGATGTCGGGTAAGAAGTCGGGCACGATGATATCTTCGGGGCGGTAGGAGACCTCGGTTACACCCGGCCACGTTTTGTCGTTGGCGAAACCGCGGTCGGCGCGGTGCGGGTCGGAGAAGCCGACATGCAGGTAGAAGGGGCGGTCGGTGTTGTTGTTGAGGAAGGTGCGGGCTGCTTGGGCTAATTCGGCGGGACTGCGCGAGTTGACGTTGGGCTCGTATTCGAAGGGGTAGACGCTAGTCGGTTCGACGTGTTTTTTGCCGATGCAGGCGGTGGCGAAGCCGGCGGAGCGCAGACTGTGCGGCGTCGAGTTCATATGCGCGTGCGTCGAAAAACCCTGGAAGCCGTGACAGTGGCCGTATTGACCGTGCGTGTGGCTGTGCTGGCCGGTGAGAATACAGGCGCGGCTAACGGCGCACGAAGGTGAAGTGCAGAAGGCGTTGTCGAAGACGATCCCGTCGCGGGCAAAGGCGTCGATGCGCGGGGTTTTGACGGCCTCATTGCCGTAGCAGGCGGCTAACCGAGACCAATCGTCGGCGATGAGGAATAGGACGTTTTTATTTGTGCTCGACATGGCTACTCCTGTTGCGCGGGAATTTGGTCGGGGATGATAGGAGAAGAGTGGAGCATTGTCAAATCTGATCTATCTCAATATCAACAATGGTGTCTACCGTGCGGGTTTTGCCGATACGCAGCGGGCCTACGAGCAGGCGGTGAATGGATTGTTCGCGGCGTTGGATCTATTGGACTAGCATTGGGCGACACGTCGCTATCTATGCAGCGGGCAGACCACCAAGACCGCTTGCAAGCTCTTTGTGACGCTGGTGCGCTGCGACCCGGTCTACCATGTATATTTCAAATGCAATGCGCGGCGGATCGCCGACTATGTCAAGCTCAGTGGCCAGCCGCCGCACCGCCCGCGTCTCGTAGCCCGATTCTTCGCGTATTTCTTTGACGACGTTTTCTCCGAGCGAAACGCCGACGTCGGCGAAACCGCCGGGCGGCGCCCACTTGCCGTCGCTGCGTTCCTTGACCAACAGGATGCGGTCCTCCGCATCGAAAACCATGCCGCGCACGTCGATCTGCGGCGTGGCGTAGCCCTCCTTGTCGGTGAAGAGCCCCTCGACCTTTTCGACCTGCCCGTCTGCGCCCGCCGCCATCATCTCGGCGGCGATGCGGCGGATCTCCTCGTAGCGCTCTACTTCAAATGGATTTTGCGTAAAGGCCAGCCCGCTTTGCGCGGCGGCTTGCAAGCGCCGCGCCCAATCGAGCCATGCGGGGTCATCGTGTCGTCTAGCTACGGTGTTGGTCCCAGGGACCGTAGATGGCGAAGGTATTGCCGGGGTGCTGGATATTGACAAAGAGCACTTGGCCATCGGGCGAGAAGGTCACTCCGGCGAACTCAGAGGTGTTCATGGCATTGTGCGCGAAGCGGTAGAGCTGGCCCTCGGGCGTCACGCCCACCAGGTTGTTGCCGCCGCCGCCGTCCTCGCAGAGGATGAGATCGCCGAAGGGCGAGACGGTGAGGTTATCGGCGTTGTCGACGAGGTCGCCGTCGTTGGGCTCGATAAAGAGCTCTAAAGTACCCGGAGCCTTGTGCTCGTCGGCCGTTCCTTCATGGGGGCTGGGCTGGTAGCGGAAGATCTGCCCCTTTTTCAGGGACCCGCCGCTGGTGCAGGCGAAGTAGATCGAATCGTGGCCGTACCACATGCCCTCGCCGCGGGCAAAACGTGTCGCGCCGCGCTCGAAGCCGCGGTAGCGCAGGTCCTCGTTGGGCGAATCGACCTCGTCCATGTCGATCCAACGCGCGGCCAGTTGTTGGCCCGGTGAGACCAGTGTCTCTTCCCAATTGCGTGTATCGAGGCTAGGCTGATCGATGATGGCGAGGGCTTGCAAGCGTCCGCCCTCGGCCAATTTTCCCGGCACGGCAGGAATAAATCGATAAATCAGGCTATCGCCCTGGTCTTCGGTCTCGTAGACGATGCCGGTGCGGGGGTCGACAGCGACGGCCTCGTGCTTGAAGCGCCCCATTGCCTTAAGCGGCACGGGTGCGGCGCGGCCGATCTCGCTCGACGCGGGGACCTCGAAGTTGTAGCCGTGGTCTTTTTGGTGGACTTGGTCGATCTGTGCTGTGTTCTCTTCGCAGGTGATCCAGCTATGCCAAGGCGTCGGTCCCCCGGCGCAGTTGACCGTGGTGCCGGCCAAACTCAAAAACTCTTTTTCGACCACGCCTCTTTGCATATCGTAGACTAGGGTGCTGGTACCGCCGAGCCCCGGGGTTTTGCCGTGTCCCCAGTCGTATACATCCGATTTGTGGATCATGTGCAACCATTCGTTGTTTTCGCCGAAGGCGCCCGCAGCCTTTGCTGTGGGGCCCAACTCGTGGTTGCGGATCAGAATGACGCGCCCCTCGGGACCGGGAAAAGCGGCCATGCCGTCGGCGTTGCCCGGTACACTCAGCCCGTCGTCCATGGGGTCGCCGACGGTTGAGATGATTTTATAACTGAACCCCTCGGGTAGATCAAGGATGCCCTTGGGGTCGGTTATAAGCTGTCCGAAGCGGTCTTCGGGATTGCTCGGGGCGGCCCAGGCAATATGGTGGTACAGACCGGAGAAACCGAGGGAAATGGCGGCGGCACTTTTGAGGAACTGGCGTCTGGAAGCGGGCATAGAATCTGCACAATCTGGGTGGAAGGGAAAGAAAGTTTACGTATTTATGCAAAAATGCTACAAAACGAATAGACTGTCAACGCAATGGTCGGTGCAATGGGGTCGCCAACGGAGTCGTCATTCTGCTATGTAGGGGCTGGGTTGTAATCAGCTCTCTTCGAGTTGGGCCAGCGCCTCCCAGCGGGCGTAGGCCGTCGCCAAGTTTTGTTCAAGGGCGTCGAGCTGTTCTTTAGCGGTGCTGATCGCGGTCGCGCCTTCCTGGTAGAACGCGGGGTCAGCCATGCGCTGGTGTAAGGCTCCCTGCTCGCTTTCTAGATCTTCGATTTGTCCGGGTAGGGCTTCGAGCTCGCGGCGATCGTTAAAGCTGAGCTTGGCTTTGCGGAGGGGCGCTGTGGCCTTGCGCTGTGGCGATGTATTCGAAGCCTTGGGCGGAGTTGGGTTGGCCTGTTGCAAACGGCGCCAGTCGCTGTACCCGCCAGTGTAGTCGCCGATTTTGCCGTCGCCTTCGAAGACCAGAGTGCTGGTGGTGACGTGGTCGAGGAAGTCGCGGTCGTGGCTGACGAGGATTAGCGTGCCCGCGTAGGCGACCAACTGTTCTTCGAGCAGGTCGAGTGTTTCGACGTCGAGGTCGTTGGTCGGCTCGTCGAGGATCAGCAGGTTAACCGGTCGGGCGAGGATCCGGGCTAGGAGCAGACGGTTGCGCTCGCCGCCGGAGAGCACGCCGACGGGAGTGCGGGCGCGTTCGGGGGTGAAGAGGAAATCCTGCAAGTAACCGTAGACGTGGCGGCGTTGGCCGTTGATTTCGAGAAACTCCTGTCCAGGGGCGATATTCTCGGCGACGGACTCTTTGAGGTTGAGCGCCTCACGGTGTTGGTCGAAGCGCGCGATCTTGAGCCGGGTGCCGTGCCGCACGCTGCCTTGCCGTGGTTTGAGTTGGCCGAGGATTAGTTGCAGCAAGCTCGTCTTGCCCGCACCATTGCGGCCGATGATGCCGATTTTGTCGCCACGACCGATAATCGTTGAGAAATCGCGCACCAGTGATTCTTCACCATAGCCGAATTCGAGGTCGCGGACTTCGAGCACCAAGTCGCCAGAGCGCTCGGCCTGCTGTACTTGTAATCGGGAGACATCTTGGTGCTGGCGGCGTTTGCGGCGCTCTTCGCGCATTTTCTCTAGCGCGCGGACCCGGCCCTCGTTGCGGGTGCGGCGCGCCTTGATACCCTGGCGGATCCAGACTTCTTCTTCGGATAATCTGTGGTCAAAGAGGGCGGCCTGGTCGGCTTCGGTGGCGAATCGTTCTTCGCGGCGGCGCAGAAAGGTTTCGTAGTTTTCCGCGAAGGAGTAGACCTGGCCGCGGTCGATCTCGATGATGCGGGTGGCGAGTTTGCGCAGCAGGGCGCGGTCGTGTGTGACGAAGACCACGGTGCCGTTCCAACGCAGCAGGAATTCTTCGAGATAGGTGATCGACCCGATGTCGAGGTGGTTGGTGGGTTCGTCGAGCAGCAGCACGTCCGGCTCGGCGGCGATGGCGCGGGCCAGGAGCACGCGGCGTTTGAGGCCGCCGGAAAGCTCATCGAAGTTGGTGTTGGGGTCGAGGCTCAGCCTGGAGAGCGCGCTGTCGATTTGGTGGTCGGGGGCGTCTTTCACGCCGGCGGCGACAATTTCGCGTACGGTGCCTGCGAGGTCGGCGGGCGTATCCTGGTTCAGGTAGGCGGTGCGCAGGCCGTTGGCGCGGGCGAGTTCGCCCGAGTCGGGCGCGATCTCGCCGTTGAGCATTTTCAACAGGGTGGATTTGCCTTCGCCGTTGCGACCGTAGAGGCAGACGCGTTCGTCGCGCTCGATACGCAGACTGATGTCGGCGAGGATCGGTGGGCCGCCAAAGGCTATGGTCGCGTTGCGGAGGTTTATCAGGGCCATTGCATAAAAGAGTAGAGCCGGCCCGGATTGGCCGGCTCTAAGGTTTATCAAATATCCCCACTGGGACCTACAATGGCAAATCTATAGCTCGCGGCAAAGATGACGCGTAGCCGGCGTGAAAAATTTATCTGCTGGCGTATTTACTCGGCAATCCCCAGTGCGGTTTCGCGTCTGTCGGATGAGAAGCCCGTGTGGCGAGAATTTTGACAATGCTTCTTATATTTAAAAATATGAAATTTCAGATACCTCAGTGGCATGATGAATTGCCTTCGACGAATACTACATTGTCGCAATGGTTGCACGAGGAGCGGGAACTGCCGGACGGTTTTGTTTTGGCCGCTCGTGCGCAGACGGCGGGTCGGGGGCGCTACAAGCGGCGTTGGCTGACGCAACCGGGCCGTAATTTGACCTTTTCTATGCTATTGCGCAGCGCGGCACCCAATATGCAATTGCTGTCGTTGCCGATGGCAGCGGCTTTGGGTGTGGCGACTTTTCTCGAAGGAAAGGACATCGCCGCGCAGACCAAGTGGCCGAATGACGTACTGGTGAATGGGCGCAAGATTTGCGGCATTTTAGCACAACGCAGCCAGGCGGTGGTGTTGGGCATCGGGCTCAATGTCAATATGGACACCGACGAGGCGGCGGCGATCGATCGGCCGGCGACTTCGCTGCGTATAGAAACAGGCAGTGAAGTCGCGGTCGAGGAAGTGCTGGATGGACTATTGCTTCACTTGGGCGAATGGGTCGGTCGTTGGCAGGCTGGCGGCTTTGCCGCCTTGCGGGAGGCGTGGGAGATGCGTTGTGCCAATATGGGGCAATATGTCGAAGTCGGCGAAGACGCGGACCGGTGCACGGGGGTGGTGCTGGGTTTCGGCGACGCCGGGCAGTTGTTGTTGCGCGAAGACGATGGGAGGCAGCGCGAGGTGTGGGCCGGGGATGTCGACGGCTGAGTTCAGCCGATATGCGCCAACACCTGCCCGTTGGCCACCTGCTCGCCGGCGCCCACCGAAATATCGGTGATTGTACCTTTGGCGGGGGCCGTTACTGGCATTTCCATCTTCATCGCTTCCAAGACCAGAATACCATCGCCC
>DQLG01000710.1 GCA_015660315.1 Candidatus Latescibacterota bacterium | reverse complement strand
TCGGCAGTATCCAATATCTGCGTACCCGCGAGGAGAAATGGGACCGCTTAGCCTTATCTGCCGCCGAGTTAGGGGTCATGTTCGGGTTGATCGTCCTAATCACCGGGCCACTGTGGGCCAAACCCGTTTGGGGGGTCTACTGGCGGTGGGAGCCGCGCTTGACCTCAATGCTGATTACGTTCACCATCTACGTGGCCTATCTGATGGTGCGCGATTATGGTGCCCAGGCCAGTCAGGCACCGCGCTTAGGCGCTGTAATGGGCATTCTCGCTTTTGCGAATGTGCCCCTGGTCTACTATGCGGTTGACCTATGGTCCGCCGACCAACAGCTGCACCCGCCGCGCAATGTAGGCCTTGAGCCGACGATGGAATACGCCAAGTGGATCTGCTACGCGACTTTTTTCCTTTTGCTCTTTCACCTCGTGGCCCAACGTATGGAGTTGGCCCGTATTGAGTCAGCCGTAGTACGTCTGCGGCAGAAACTAGACGACGCATAGAAATCATGGATAACCTCCACTATTTGTTCGCCGCCTTTTCAACCGTCTGGATCATACTTTTCGCCTACCTGATGCGACTTAATAAACGCACCAAAGAGCTAGGTCTCCAGCTTGAGGAACTCGAATCAAAGATTCAGGAGAAAAAGGAGGATTAAACTAATCCTAAAGAACCAAAACCGGTTGACACCCAATCCAAGGCCGTATTATATTTTTTCATCCGTTGGCTGGTATTATTTCAATAAAAAATAGCGTTCTATAATTATGGTACTGATGGAAATTAGTGGGGTTTTTAGCAGCAATGCTCACTCCTCATACCCCCAAGTCGTACTCAAAGAAGCTGAGGGTGACGCCTATTTGCATATTGTCATCGGTCGCTTTGAAGCAGCCGCCATTTCAATGGCCCACGGCAAACAACAACCCGCACGCCCTATCAGCTACGATCTAGCCCATCAGATTCTCGTCGGCGTCGATGCCCGGGTTGCAAAAGTCGAAATCACCGATCTGCACGAAAGCACTTATTACGCGGAGGTCCATTTGGTAGACGACGAGGGCAAGACCCACGTGCTCGATGCACGGCCTAGCGATGCGATTGCTCTGGCATTGCGCTTCAGTGCACCAATTTACGCCGCCGCCGAGATCTTGCAAGAAGCCGGGCACGCTCCTCCCGGTGAAGAAGAACAGCCCCAGGCCGATCCCAAAGCCGAGACGGTTATTGAGCCCGATCCTACAGTCGACCCCGAGCCCATGGCCGAATCCATGGCCGTATCGCAAGAAGAACTATCGACCATCACTGCTCCGGCCGTTGATCACCTAGAACAACTCAAAAGACGCATGCGCCAAGCTATTGCCAAAGAGGTTTACGAAGAAGCAGCGCGTCTACGCGATGAGATTAGTCGCCTCGAAGAGAAAGAGTGATCTAGCCTTGTAACAGAATGGCATATTCGCATCCCTTCAACGACCACACCAACATACTGCTTGATTTCAGTGGATAAAATTAAGCGGTAACAAGGAACAATTAATAAATGGGTGAAGCTTCCTTAGTCGAGATGACCGTGGTCAAAGTCAGCCCTTATTTGCGAGAGGACAGACCCTTGGTGTGGTTGAGCGAGAAAGAAAGCGGACAACCGCGGCTCCTGCCTATTGCCATTGGCGAATTCGAAGCCGCCGCGATCCAGATGCAACTAGAAAACGATGAACCCATCCGGCCTATTTCCTACGACTTGCTTTCCTCCATGCTCGACTGCCTCACCATTGGCGTGCGTCAGGTTATCATCCACAATGTGCGTCGCTCGATCTACTACGCCAAAGTAGTCATCGAAAAAGATCACAAGATCAAGGACATTGACTCGCGCCCCAGCGACGCGATCGCCGTGGCACTGCGCACCAGTTCCCCGATCTATGTCGCACGTGAACTGCTCGATAAGGTCGGTCTAGAGCCGCTCGAAACCGAATTGGATATCGAACACACGCTGGACCGCTTCTACGAACTTGAGCCACAAATTTCCGAAGCGCTCAACCCAGAAGCCGAGGCGGCCAATATCAGTCTGCCCGAATCACAATTAGCACAAACGCCCAATCTCAGCGAAACTGAGCCACCTGCTGAAGAAGAAAAAAGTGAACTCACTCTACTCCAACACCAACTACAACAGGCGGTTCTCTGCGAAGAATACGAAGAAGCCGCCCGACTGCGTGATGTAATTGATTCGCTGGAAGACAAAACTAGCCCCTAAGCTCTGTGTGTATTATAGTTTACCGCACTGAGTGAAGTCGCTGCTAAATTCCCCAAACACTAGTTTCGTCCATCCGTTTGTGTCTCGTCTCCTTACAAAAGTTGCCCATGTCCTTATCGTCTCTTGTTTGTCTCGCCCTTTTAGTTTTCGCCAGTTGCAGCAGTGAAGAAGCTAATCAACGCTTCTCCGATCCGGCCGCTACTTTCCAAACGTACAAACACGCTCTGGAAGAGAGTGATTTTGACCTATTGTGGGAGTGTTTTAGTCTTTCGCAAAAGGAAAGTAGCGAACGCCAGGCTTGGATCGACGACTGGCGACAAAAGACGCAGAACGAAATCAAATCCCATCTCCGACGCGAAATCGCACAAGAACAAATCATCAATAAGCGCATTGCATATTTGCTCTTTGATACTTCGACCCTAGGCGATAAACGCGCTTCGCCATTTTTCTATTTTATCCACGAACCCGATGGCTGGAAAATCACCTCCCACCTCGATACTACCTTCCATCAGGAGCTAGAGCAGGCGATCGAAAGCGGCGAGTACAAACTTCCCGAGTTTTAAAAATTGTAAAAATATTCCGGCTAAAACGAAACGGGCCGCATATCGGCATAACGTTGGGGTCTCACCAACTCGGGAAATTGTTCCGTCCAAACCCGGCCCAACTGGCGATCGGCG
>DQLG01000423.1 GCA_015660315.1 Candidatus Latescibacterota bacterium | reverse complement strand
CTATATCAGCAGTCGCTCCGAGTCACTGGCGGCCTGTTGTTATTTAGCTACCCTCCTGCTCGCGTTGCGCGGACGCCGCGCTGGCGCGCTGGTGTGTTATGGGGTCGGGTTGCTGGTGAAATCTGTGGTTTTGACGGCCCCTGCGCTGCTGTGGACCTACGACCGATGGGTGCGAGAACAGCGCAGAGACTGGCGCTATTATGGGGCCTATGGGCTGTTGGCGCTCGGTTATCTATTCTTGATCAGTTATAATCGATTTCTGGGTGGTTCGCTTGCTGTGCCTGTTCGCGATTGGACGACGCAATTGCTGACGCAAAGCAAGGCTCTCGTCTATTATCTGCAGTTGGTGGCAATGCCCACGCGGCTCAATGTCGAGCATCAGTTTTTCGAGGCTCGGGCCTATGGCGACTTGGCGGTGGTGGCTGCTGTAAGTTTGCTCGCTTCTCTGGCCTGGTTGCTGTGGCGTGGCCGCGGTCGGTTACCGGGTTTGGCGCTCTGTTGGAGCGGGATCGTATTATTGCCGACGACAATCATGCCACTCAATATGCTCGTCAATGAAAGGCGCCTCTATCTAGTATTGGCCTGCTTGGCATTGGGGTGGGGGTATTTGTCTCATCGTTTCGCTTGGCGTTGGCAGTGGGTCTGGTTGCTGTGCGCGATCGGCTTGTGTTTGCAGCGCACCCCAATATGGCAAAGTGAACTACAGCTTTGGCAGGACGCGGTGGCCAAGGCGCCGGACATGTACCGAGCCCAGGCGAACTTGGGTAAAGCCCTGCAATTGGCCGGCCGTGCAGATGAAGCACTGGCGGTCTATTTGCAGGCCACAGCCCTCGATAATCGCCAGGTAGACACATATAACAATATAGCTACCCTATATCATCTGCGGGGCGATATAGACGAGGCGATTAGTTGGTATTTGCAAGCGCTTGAACGCAATCCGCAGATGGAGGAAGTTCATCAGAATTTAGGGGACGCCTACGCGCAAAAAGGAGCTACGGACTTGGCCATCGCGGCCTATGAACGCGCTTTGGCCATCGATGCGAGCAAGGGGGAAATTTGGAGTAATTACGGTCTCATTTTGTATGAGACAGGGGATCTGACTTCGGCGGCGACGGCCTATCAAAGGGCGCTTGCACTACTGCCAGAGCAAGCCGAGCCCTATAATAATCTGGCGAATATATATGTCGATCGCGGTGATTATAAACAGGCAGAATCCATGTATAAAGAAGCCCTACAGCGCAACCCGGATGGGGCGGATCAGGTCTTGGCTAATTTGGGCGACTTATATCGCTCGCTCGCTCGTTTTAATGAGGGGCGCGAGCGCTTGCAGGCGGCGATTCTGCATGCGCCAGAGCAGGCGAATTGGCACTATCGATTGGGGCGGCTTGAGCGGGAGGCTGGGCGTGTTGTAGCTGCGCAAATAGCTTTTTCGCGCGCGATAGCGCTCGCCCCTAGCCATGTCCGTGCCCGCGTTGAACGAGCGGAATTGTTGGCAGAAGCCGGTGATTGGCAACAGGCGATAAACGAATATCGCCAGGCACTTGAATCCCGTCGCGATTACGCTCGTGCTTGGTATGGTTTGGGTGGGGCTTTGGATGAGTTGGGCGATGTCGCTGGCGCCTTGACGGCCTATCGAGGATTCCTGTCTGGCTGGCGGCAAGAGGACCAGCGGGCTAGCGAGATCCGGGATAGAGTGCGCGAATTGCAGGAGGGGGCTGATGCGAACTGAGTGGAGGGAATTTGCCCTGTTGCTGCTGGCAGTGTGCGCGGCTTATGCCAATTCGCTATCGGGCAGCTTCCACTACGATGATTTTCACTCATTGGTGCAGAATCCGCATATACGCGATTGGCAAAATATCCCCCATTATTTTATTGATCCTAGCCTTTTTTCCGTCGATCCCGCCAAGGCGATGTACCGTCCTTTGTTATTGGTTAGTTATGCGTTCAATCACGCTGTGGGCGGATATGAGGTATGGGGTTATCGCATTTTTAATCTCGCGGTGCACCTCGCGTGTGTCGTTTTGCTTTGGCGACTCGCCGGCCAAGGATCGCGTATGGGCGGCTTATGCGCAGGGCTGATTTTCGCCTTGCATCCGATTGCCTCCGAACCAGTAAATTATATCAGCAGTCGCTCCGAATCTCTGGCGGTCGCGCTATTACTGGCCGGGTATGTCTGCTATAGACGGCAGGATCGGCTTGGGGCAGTGTTGGGGCCGCTGGTCTTTGCTGGAGCGCTGCTGGTCAAATCTATCGCCATCGTATTGCCCGGTCTGCTGATGCTAAGCGTATTCGCCGTGGAGCAACGGCGTTTTTATTGGCGTCGTCATGCGCCCTATTGGGGGTTGTCAGTGGCCTATGTGGCGCTGATCGTCTACAATCGCTTTCTCGGCGATTCCCTGGCGAGGGCCCCGCGGGGTATAGGCAACCAACTTTTAACGCAATGCAAGGCATTGGTGTTTTATCTCAAAACGCTTTTAGTGCCAGTGGGTTTGAGCGTCGAACCACAATTTGTCGCGAGCGATACATTGGACGGAGCGATTATAGCTAGCGCGGCATTGATTGCGTCGGTCGCATATTTTTCATTGAGCAGCAAGTCTACGCGATTTTATGGCGGATGGTGTTTGCTGGCCCTGGCGCCAACCCTGCTGATCCCGCTCAATGTTTTAGTCAATGAACACCGCCTATATTTGCCATTGGCGGGTTTGGCACTCGGCGTGGGAGGATGGTGGCGGAGCATTGACCAGGGGCGGCTGCTGTGGCCCGCAGTGGTCTGTCTATTGGTATGGGCAGGCCTTACCGTCCAGCGGAACGAGGAATGGCGGGACGAGCTTAGTCTGTGGACAGCGGCGGCTAAAGATGGTTCGCAAATGCCCAGGGTGCACGTGCACTTGGGCAATGCCCTGCGCGACGGCGGTCGGCTGCCGGAAGCTCGCGATGCCTACCAGCGGGCTTTGTCGTTTGCCCCGGGCAATCGCCCGGCAAGAACAAATTTGGCCAATTTGTTTTACGAGGCCGCGCTAGCCGATGCGAACCAGCGAGAAATTTATCTGCAACGGGCGATAGAACAATACAGTGAAGTATTAAAGTGGGATCCCGATTATCGCGAAGCGCTCAATAATCTGGGCAGTGCCCATATGATGCTGGGGGATTATCCGCGGGCCGAGCAGGTTTGGCGGCACGCACTTGCCCGCCATCCGCACCATCCAGAGGCCCATTATAATATGGGGTTGTTACAGGTGCGAATGGCGCGTCCGCAGGCGGCCATTGCGCATTATCAACAAGCACTTGTGTTGACGGCTGATGCGGAGATCTATCGCGAATTGGGCAATGCCCTTGTCGGCCTCGGGCGGTTAAACGAGGCGGCACAGGCCTATCGCGAGGCGATCGCAATGCGGTCAGGGGAGGCAGTGAGTCAGTTCAACCTGGCCGAAGTGCTCCTGGTAATCGGAGAGCAGCAGTTGGCACAAGGTCACCAGGCCAAGGCACTAGAGCAATGGCAGGGGGCTAGGCGAGCATTGCAAACGGTGCTCAAGCTGGAGCCGGGACACCCTCGGGCGCAGCGCCGTTTGCAGCAACTGAAGGAGCGCTTGCGGTGATCGGTCAATTTTATTTTGCGCTTGTTTCCCGCCGTGGTCCCTCTGCGCTCCTGATCGCGATAGCTGTGCTGGGCACATACGCCAATTCGTTGGACAACGGATTCCAATACGATGACCGCCACTCGATTGTCGAAAACCATCACCTGCGCTCGTTGGATAATGTCGCACATTATTTTACGCACCCTGAATATTTTTCCCGCGATGCGGACAAGGCGATGTATCGGCCTTTGCTACTGGTCACTTTTGCGCTGAACTATGCTTGGGGGCAATACGAGGTCGGTTCGTATCACCTGGTCAATATTGCGTTACATCTAGGTTGTGCACTGCTCGTTTGGGGGCTGCTGCGCCGCTTGCAGCAACCGCCCTGTATGTCGCTATTTGGGGCCTTGTTTTTTGCCGTGCACCCCATAGCGAGCGAGCCCGTCAATTATATTAGCAGTCGCTCCGAATTGTTGGCCGCGTTTGGGGTCTTGGCGGGGTTGGTGTTGTATTTGCGAGCGGAAGAAAGAGCTTCGTCCGTGTATTATGCGGTCTCAGTACTGTGTTTTGCCGTCGGCCTGTTGAGCAAGTCCATTGCTTTGGTCTTGCCGGTTTGGATTGTTCTATGGCAGTGGCAACGGGGGCAGATCGCGGCCTCGTGGACCAGGCTCTGGCCCTATGTTTTAATCGCAGCGGGGTATGTGCTGATTATTCGCTCTTTTCTCGTCAAGGCCGTACTCGCCGATCCCGTGCGATCGTGGCCTGAGCAGATCGGGACGCAAGTCAAGGCCTTGGTCTATTACTCGATGCTCTTTTTTGCGCCTTTTCGCCTCAATGTCGATCACGGCTTTACCGTCTCTGCATTGGATGATGTTGTCGTCTATCTGGGTGGCTTGGCCATCGGATCGCTATTTTTGCTGCTCGGTGGGCTATCGAGAATGGGGTTATTGTGGATATTGGCGGCGCTATTGCCGACGCTGGTGGTGCCCTTGAATGTCCTGGTTAATGAGCACCGTCTCTATTTGCCTTTGGTTGGGCTGGTCATCGCCTTATTGGGCATGCGCTCGCTGCAGAAAATGCATGGTTTGCGCTGGGGAGGGCCGGTTGTTTTACTGCTGCTGGCCTTGTTGACAATTGAGCGCAACCAGATCTGGCATGACGAAATATCACTGTGGGGCGACGCGGCCGACAAAAATACCAGCTCAGTGCGGCCCCAGATCTATCTCGGCAATGCCGCCCGGCACCTCGGCCAGTCGCGAAGGGCTGAGTACCACTATCGCCGGGCTTTGCAACTGGAAGCCGAGCATCCGGTAGTTCACGCGAATTTGGGCAATGTCTATCAAGATTTGCAGCAGTACGACCTAGCGATTGAGACCTTTTCCGGCTTATTGGCCGATCACCCGGAAATGACCGATGTGCATTATAGCTTGGGCCGGGCGTATCAATTTGCCGGTCAATCGGAGCAGGCCCAGGCCCAGTACCACGTCTTGCCCGATAGCAGTCCCCATCGGCGGCTGGCCGATAATAATTTGGGCACGATCCACGAAGGTGCGGGCAGAATAGACAGCGCCCTTTATTATTATGGTAGAGCAGGTGAATTTGCCCAGGCCCAGAACAATCGCAGGCGTTTGCTCGGCGGGCAAACCCACAAGCTCCGGCAAATGCTCGATGCGGGCCAGTTGCGTCCAGCCGAAGAGTTAGCCCGGCTACTTGTCGCCGCTAGTGGTGACCAACGCGATCCGCGTTTTATGTTGGCCGTGGCGCTTTTTTTACAGCGGCGCTATGCAGAGAGCATCGTTGAAAACCAACGATTGCTCACTGATTATCCAAATTTTGACGAGGGGCTGTTGCAATTGGCCCTCGTACAGGAAACGAGCGGGCAGTTGAGCCAGGCGCTGGCCACCTATCAGATCCTAAGCAAACGCGCCCAGAGTTTGCCGATGCAACAGACCGCAAAAGAGCGCATGCGCGTGCTCAAAGAGAGAATGCCGTGAAAGAAGTCGTCGCTATCCTGATGGTTTGTGTGGCCGTTTACGCCAATTCGTTCGACAATACCTTTCACTATGATGACGAGCATTCGATTCAGAAGAATATCCATATCCGGGACCTGGGCAATATCCCGCGATTCTTCTTTGATCCCTCTGCCTTTTCTGTTGACCACGACAAGGCGATGTATCGGCCGGTGTTGATGATTACCTATGCGCTGAACTACGCGCTTGGTGAATACGAAGTATTCGGTTATCACCTCGTCAACTTGGGCTTGCACGCGCTCAGCGCCTGTTTATTGTTTTATCTTGCCAGATTGGCGACTGGGCGCGGGGATCTGGCGTTTAGTGCCGGATTGCTCTTCGCATTGCACCCGATCTGTAGTGAACCAGTCAATTATATCAGTAGTCGCAGCGAGGGGCTGGTCGGCTTCTTTTATTTAGCGGGGCTGACCTTGTTTATCCGCGCGACACATGCGGATGGTAGCGCGGGGCGTTGGCGCTATATGTCCTGGGCGGCACTGACAGCTGGTCTATTGAGCAAGTCCATCGCAATTACGCTGCCGGCGGTGATTCTTATCTGGGATTTCCTTTTTATTAGCGACCGACAGTTAGGTCGTTTGCGGGCGCGTTTTATGCGTTGGCATTTGGCTTATTGGCTATTGGCTTTCCTCTATTTGGGGACGATTGTTCACAATCGCTATTTGACCAAGTCGCTGGCCAAACCAGTGCGTGGACTGGGGGCGCAGATCCTGACGCAAATCGAGGCCTTGGTCTACTATGTTAAATTGCTCGTCTGGCCATTGGGGCTCAATGTCGAGCATCAATTTTTCGCGCAAGAGCAACTGGTGCTGCCCGTCGGCGTGGCGTTGTTCTTTCTCGTCGGCCTTGGCGCCGCCTTGCTGTGGTCTTATCGCAGGCGATGGGATCTACCGCTTTTTCTCAATCTCTGGTTTTTGTTGGCCTTGTTGCCGGTGATCATTATGCCGCTCAATGTGTTGGTTAACGAAAGGCGGATCTATTTGCCCTGTGCTGCTTTTTGTATAGGCTTGGCATTGGCGTTGCACTCTAGCTATTTGCAGCGCAAGGTGGGCCGTTGGGCGTTGGGGAGGGTTTTAACGCTATTGTTGGTCATCGGCTATGGAGCAATAACCGTCGAGCGCAATACAGTGTGGCAGAGTGATTTCCAGCTGTGGTCAGATGCGGTGGCTAAGGCACCGAAAATGCCACGAAACCATCTTTACCTGGGCAATTCGCACAAAGATGCGGCCTTTGCCAGCTCCGATAAAGAGCGGGAATTACAGCATTGGGAATTGGCGCGCAAATCGTATCGGCAGACCATCGAATTGGATCGCACGAGCGATTTGGCCTTGCGTGCGCTCAACAATCTCGGCGCGGTGAGTTTTGTACTCAGGGATATTGATACAGCGGAAAAGGCGTATCGCCGCGCGATCGAACTCAATCCAAACTACGCCGATGCCCTGGTCAATTTGGGCACCACTTATCACCAAAAGGCTCGGATCGAAACAGACCCGGCTAAATCGCGTCTGCTTTTCGCCGAAGCGGCAGAATATTATCGCAGAGCACTTAAGCTGCTGCCCAATCACGCCGATGCCTGGGCGAATATGGGCTTGGCCCTCTTTGAGATGGGGGAGTTGGACAAGGCCATCAAGGCGTATAAACGATCTTATTATCTCAACCCGAACAATTTTCACCTGGTCAATAATTTGGGCAATTATTACGCCACGCTAGGGCAACAGCAAATAGGTCGCGGTGAATCGGGCGAGGCCAATCTGTTAAAAGCCCGTCAGTATTTCCAGCAGGCGCTGCGTTTGAATTCCCAGTATTCGCCGCCGCAACGCGGCTTGCAAATCGTCGAGCAGTTCCTGCAAAAATGACTACCCACGCTCGGTTTCTATCGAGCATTTTTTTGCTCGCATTTTTGACGCACCTCAACAGCCTGGGTGGCGATTTTCACTATGACGATGCGCATTCAATCGTCGAGAATACCCACCTGCGCAATTTGGCGAATATCCCCGCCTTTTTTATTGACCCGTCGACTTTTTCGAGCGAAACGAGCATGGCGATGTATCGCCCGGTGGTCCAGGCTACGTACGCGTTGACCTACGCGCTGGTAGGGTATACCGCTTGGCCCTATTTGCTGTTTAATGTGTTTGTGCACGCTTTGGTTGCGGTATTGGTCTATTTGTTGATCGAGCAAAAAACAGGTCGACGACATGCCGCCTGGTGGGCGGGGGCGATATTCGCGGTGCATCCGCTGCATAGCCAGGTCGCTAACTATATCAGCAGCCGCTCGGAGGCCTTGGCGGTTCTGGCGGTTTTTGCTGCGCTATACTGGGCCGGTCGCGGTTTTGCTGGACGCAGCGCGGCGGCTTATGCCGTTGGCCTTATGAGCAAGTCGATCGCGGTACTCTGTACGCCCTTGATGTGGTTATGGCATGGCGATAAACCACGGCGGTTTGGGTTTTTAATGCTGGTGTTGCCCGGGGTATACCTGGTGGTTATTGTCGCGAACCAATTTCTCACGCGTTCATTGGCGCAAGACGTGCGGCCCTATAGTGTGCAGGTCTATACACAGAGCAAGGCCCTGGTTTATTATCTCTATCTTATCGCCGTCCCCGTCCGGCTCAGCATCGAACACCCTTTACAAGAGAGTTTCTCGCTTCTCGCTGGACCCGTATGGCTAGCCGGTCTATTTATGGGCTCACTGCTCTTTGTCGCATGGCATGGACGGGGTTCAGCCGCTTCTTTGGGCGTGGGGATTTTTACCCTTGGATGCGCGATTCCCTTTTTGCTGCCGTTGAATGTCCTAGTCAATGAACATCGAGTGTATTTGGCTTTCTTCGGCGTGCTCTACGCTTTGCTTGTCTCGATTAGGACTAAGAACCGGGGGATACCCTACGTGGCCTGTGGACTTTTGGCAGTTTTCGCCGTGCTGACCTGGCAGCGCAATGCCATATGGCAGGACGATTATAGTTTGTGGACCGATGCGGTGCAAAAATCGCCGCATTCCTTCAGGGTGCAGAGCAACTTGGGTTTGGCGCAATACGAGCACGATCAACTGCATGAGGCGCAACAGACATTACAAAGTGCGATAAACATCAACCCGCGCTATGCGAGGACCTGGAGCAATCTGGGTTTGGTCTATGAGGGTTTAGGCGCCTATGTATCGGCCGACGAGGCCTATCGACAGGCCTTGGAATTGCGTCCAGATTTAATTGGTGCACGTGCAAATTTGGGACGGCTCTACCTGGGCTTGGGGCGTTATGGGGACGCGATCGAGCAACTCGAATTGGCACTCAAAGCCGATCCGCATTCGCTCGTGGCCCGGACAAACCTGGGCTTGGCGCACCAGCGGGCAGGGCGGTTGTCGGTGGCGGTACGGGAGTACGAACGCGCACTACTCGACGGGCCCTTGACGGCGGAAGCTTACAATAATATAGGTCTGGCCTATCAGAATCTCGGCCGGT
>DQLG01000464.1 GCA_015660315.1 Candidatus Latescibacterota bacterium | reverse complement strand
TCGGCGCGCATGTATGCCGCCTTTGAAAGTGTCGATCGGCCGCGCTTTATGGCCTTTGACGACAAGGGCGTGTTGCATGTGGCGAACATGGACGACAAGCAGATCGTCGCTCTGCCCGACCGCGACGGCGACGGTTTCGCCGATGAGGCGATTGTTGTCGCCGAGAGGTTCAGCCGCCCCCACAGCCTGGCTTTTTTCGACGGGGACCTCTATGTCGGTGACCGCCCCGAGATTGTGCGCTTGCGCGACTTGGACGGCGACGGCGTCTACGAGCAGCGCGAGACCTTCGCCGCCGATATCCCGTCGTCGGGCTCGCATTCGACGCGCACCCTTGTCATCGACGAACAGCGCGGCAAGATGTATCTCAGCGTCGGTTGGCCCTGCGACTTGTGCCGCAACCGCGAGTCCGAACGCGGTTCGATTCTGCAATTCAACCTCGACGGTAGCGGCCGTCGAGTCTTCGCCACCGGCGTGCGCAATGTTATCGGTATGGCATTGCACCCGGTCACCGGCGCGCTTTGGGGCACGAATAACGGCCACGATATCCAGGGCATCGCCGCACCGCCGGAGTGGGTCGATATCATTCGCGACGGCGGGTTTTACGGCATCCCGTTCGCCTATGGCTATCAGAAGTGGATTGACTTTTCGATTCCGCGCTACAGGGACAAGATCCTGCCGCTCACGCGAGACGATACGCTGCGGGTCGAGAGCATGCGGCCACCGGTGGCATTGGTACCGGCGCATACAGCGCCGATGGGCATCCACTTCTACGAACACGAGCAGTTTCCGCCGCGCTATCGCCACGCCGCCTTTGTCGCCCTGCACGCCGGTCATGCCAAGCTCGCCCCGATTGAGGGCTATTCGGTCGTCGCGCTCTTCGCCGATGCCGACGGCTCCAACGCGCGTGTCGCTGATTTTATCACCGGTTTTCAGAACGGCACGGAGATCGACGAGGTCTGGGGCTATCCGATGGGTATCACGACCGATGCGGCGGGTAATCTCTACGTTTCCAGCGATCTGGGAAATCGCGGGATTCTGCGCATTGAGCACAGCCCGATCATCGCTGATTGGCGGCATAACTTGCCCGATACGCTGCGCGCCGGGACTACGCTGAGCATCGACGCGACCGTGCGGATAGAGCGCCTCGCTGCCGATGCCGAACCACCGGTCGTGACTGCGGACTTGAGTGCCCTCGGCGGTCCTGAAGATCTCGCCTTGGTCGCAGACGATGCTAATACCTTTCGCCTACGGCTCAACATGACGGCGCCGATTGATGTCGAAGGCGGTGGTCGCAAGGTCATAGAGATCACGGTGCGCCAGATGGCTTCGCCACGGCCCCACCAGGTGCGCTTGACTAAAACGGTCGCGCTTATGCCGTCTGTACCGAGAGAAGACCTCGTCATCTTCGATGAGGCACTCGCCCCCGGCTGGACCATGTCGCACAAAACTTGGCTCGAGAGGCTGTCCGGCGATTTGCGCGAAGACCGTTTTGTGCACACGGGCGAGGTGGCCGCATCCTTTCGCGGTACCTCCGGCGATTGGGATTGGGCGACGCGCTTCAGGCCCGATCGGCCGGTCGATCCGATGGGTCTCGATCGTTTGAGTTTTGCTTTCCACCCGGGTACAGGCACTCGCGACGAGATGGACGACTTCAATGTCTACGTCGCGGGGACGCTGGTCGAACTGTCGCGCGAGAGCTTGGTCGACATGAGCCTGCAGGAATGGCAGCAGGTCGAAGTAGCGCTGGATATTTTCGGGCCGCGGCCGATCAAGGAAGTGACGTTCGGTGGCAATTTCTCCGGGCGCTACTATCTCGACGATGTGCGTCTGGTCGGTGAAGCGGTGTCGACGGCGGTATCGGAAGAAAGAAACGAGGGTGCGCCGCAAGAATTTGCGTTGTCGCAAAACTTCCCGAACCCATTCAACAGCAGTAGCGAGATCCATTTCTCCCTGCCGACGGGCGGCCGTGTAACGCTGGGCGTGTACAATTTACTGGGGCAAAAAGTGGCCGCGCTAATAGACGAAAGCCGAGAAGCCGGACGTTATAGCGCCGTTTGGAAGGGTGTGGACGATGGGGGGCATCGATTGGCCAGCGGCATCTATCTGTACAGTTTGCAGGTCGGCGATTGGTCGCTGACGCGCAAGTTGGTGCTGCTGCAATAAATGCGCCACAGACGCTGAGTGTGTCGCATTTATTGCAGCGGGCGCACTTACATATTGGTCAACCAGCGACCCTTTTCCGTTGTCAGCGGATAGATCACGCCCCAAATGCCAGAGATTACGACCTCGCCGAGAATTAGGCCGAGAAAGAACGGCTTCATGCTTTGGAAAAAATTCACGCCACCGAAGCGCACGATGACTAGTTTCAGGATCCAGGCGATCAACGCCGAGAACCAGATCTGACTGGTCAGCCATCCGACCGCTATAGCGAAACCGACGGGGTGAAAGGGCCACCAGAACCACCGGTGTTGCGCCACCATCAACAAAGCTTCAACTAGCGCGCCGATGCCGGTGAAAAGCCAGCCGCGCATATTGGCTTCGGGCATATTGAGGATGGTTGGCCCGACGTAGGGCCAGCCGTGTGCACCGGCCCAGTTGATCAGCGAGAGATTGATCGCGCCATAAGTGTAGGCCAGTTTCAAGGTCATATAGGCCGCCCCGCCGAGACTGCAGACAAGCGCCAGCATAATTCCCCAAAATAGCCGCGTTTTTGAGCCGGGAATCATCTCGGCGAGTTTGAGGGCGTTGGAGCAGGCGACCATCGGCGAGGTGCGTGACTCACCCTGCCAGATAAAGGTGAAGTTTAGGGCGACCAGCCCTTTGGCGCCGAGAATGGAAGTGCCGAGGCCGGAGATGATAAAGTAGGCCGGCACGATGGGACTGCGGGCGGTGGCGACGCCGCCGGTCGCGACGACGCGGGCAACGAGGATAAAGAAGATCAAGCTGACGATCAGCAGCACCGGCAGCACCGCGATCGGCACGCCCGAGCGCCAGAGCCAGGCACTGACAAAGAGCACGCTGCCTAAGAAGCCATAGAGCGCGGTGCGGTAGCGCAATAATTCTTGACTGTCATCGACACCGCCTTGCGGATCCCAGAGTTTTTGCGCGACCTCCTTGAGGTGCGAACGCGCGTTCCACAGACCGAAGAGCACCAGCATGATTACCGCGCCGGCGGCCTGGTGGGTGAGGTCGGCCGGTTGCGAATATTCGTAGGCGCTCAGCCGTTCGGTACTGGCGATGCCGAGTACATTAAATACGCCCTCTTGCACCTTGGAGAGCACGTAGAAAAACCAGATACTGAAGGTTATTTCGAGGTTGACCAGGTAGAAGAAGCCAACCCAGGCGAGGTTGAGCGCGATGGGCAGGTGCAGCGTCTGGTTGAACATTGAAAAGCGGCCGTTAGGGCTATATTGCGGCACGATGGGGAAGTAGTGGTTGAAGGCGTTGAGGCTGAGTAGGATTCAGGGGATGACGAAGCCGAGCCACATGGTTTTGCTCTTAAAGAAGGGGGCGAGGCGCGCGGTAGGATCATCTCCCTTGTCGATCATATTCTGCGGCAATTGCACCATCGGGTAAGTCAGGCGCTCGTGCACAGACCATTGGCGATGCAAAATGGCGCTCATACAGATCAACATAAAGCTCAGCACGATAATAAACGACAGCCACCAGCCCATCGGCTCAACCCAGACACCCCATGGGATCGCGGCGCCTTGTGGCAGGCCCTCGTAATAGTTTTTGATCGCCTGAAAATCTTGCGGCACCATCCACGAGGGAATATAGTCGTAGAACAGTTCGGCGTAGTTGTTTTCGGGCGTGGCGTAATAGAAGGGATAGACCAGGGTGCCGATCAGAAAAAACATCAGCCCCCAGGTCGGCACGGTGACCGCCATCAGCAACATACAGTAGATCAGCACCAGATCGGCCTTGGAAAGTTCGAAGTTTCGGCTGATCAGGCCGACGATCGCGTTGACGATAAAGGTCAGGACAAAGAAGAAAAAGAGCGCGCCCGGTGAGGAGGGGTTGAAGCCGATCCAATAATAATTAAATACGATGCCGTAGGGGGCGAGCAGGCCAACCGCCAGGCAGAGGGCTACTCCGGTGAGCAGCCCTCTGATCGAGAAAGGTGATTTTCGCACAAGGCAGCTAATGCGCCGCCGTTACCAATAACCCGCCGTCGACGGGCAGTGAGACTCCGGTGATACAGCCCGCCGCATCTGAGCAGAGGAAGGCCGCGGCCCGGCCGATATCCTCGGGGGTGCCGCGGCGGCGCAGCGGGATGGCCTCGTGCGATTGTTTTCCCATAGAGCCGAGCGCTGGTGGGGGGGTATTGTATTCGTGGTCGGTGTTCATATGTCCGGGCAGGATGGCGTTGCAGCGGATGCCGTGCTCGCCGAGATCGACGGCCATGCTCTCGGTCAGGCGCAGCACACCGGCCTTGGCCACACCGTAGGCGGTGTCGGTCTTCCAGGCGCGGTTACCGTGCACCGAGGAGGTGCTGACGATCGCGCCGCCTTCGCCCTGTTCAACCATCGCGAAAGCGGCTTGCTGCGAGCAGAGGTAGAAGCCCTTGAGGCCGATGTCGATATTCAGGTCCCAGTTTTTCTCCGTCAGTTCCAAAAAATGCTGCCCGGTGCCACCAAAGGGGTTGTTGGCGAGGACATCGATGCGGCCGAAGCGTTCGCGAAAGGCTTTGAACATCGTTTCGACCTGGGCACTGTCGGAGATGTCGGCGGCGAAGAATTCGGCCTCCCGGCCCATATCGCGGATCAGTTGCAGGGTCTGTTGGGCATCGTCGTCGTCGTGCAGGTCGTTGATGCCGACATCGGCACCGGCTTCGGCAAAGGCGAGTGCGATGCCGCGGCCGATACGGCGTTTGCCGCCGGTGACGAAGGCTTTTTTACCGAGTAGCGAATGCGGGTTGGGCATGGGGCGTTTTCTCCGTATATGGATAAATTAGCGATAATAGCTAGATAACTTACGCCATTATAATATTATCGCCTATTCCTAAATAAAACCCTATCTTCTGAGAAAGGAGCATATAATGCCGACAGCACAAGCACGCCATATCTTAGTCCCCAGCGAAGATACGGCCAACGAGGTCAAGACTCAGATTGAAGGCGGCACAGATTTCGCCGACGCGGCCAAAGAGCACTCAACTTGCCCCTCGGGCAAAAGCGGCGGTGATTTGGGCACGTTCGGCAAGGGACAGATGGTGCCGGAATTCGACGCGGTGATCTTTAGTGACGAGCTGAATGTCGTGCACGGTCCGGTACAGACGCAGTTCGGTTATCATCTTATCGAGATCACTAGTCGGACCGACTAAGCACAGTACTCAGATGAACCGTAGATAATATCCTCAAACCGCTCAGCAGCGGTATGGGGATATTTGTTTTTTATATTCTATTTGGTTGGGAACGGCAAGAAAGAAGAAGATCAGATGATCGATAAAGCTTGGATCGGTTTTTTTGCAACGGTATGTATTGGCTGGGGGTGCGGCCCGTCTTTGCAAGACAGCATCGACAAGTTGGGCGGCACCACCGAAGAACAGGCGGCCGGGCGGATGGAATTGTTATTAGCCAAGGACCGGGCAGTCGACGATTTGCTCGCTGCGCTGGAGGATCCGGAGCGTGCGGCGAGTCGGCGTCTTTTGGTTGAGGTGTTGACTGGGCTAACGACGAGGGTGGACGACGAGCGGATCGAAACGGCTTTACTCAGCCATTTGCGCGAGGATGCGGATCACTTGGTGCGCGCGACGGTGGCGCATCAGCTCGGTTTACACCGGCCGGTGTTATTTATCGACCCCTTTCTTGATGCTTTGGCCGATACTTCGGGGGCGGTGTGTCATGCGGCGCTATTAGCGCTGGGTAAGGTCGAAGATAAGCTTGAACCGGCGCAGACCGGACGATTGCAGGAAGCAGCCCAGCAGCTGACTTCACACGCACATCTCGGTGCGCGTTTGGAGGCGACGATCCGGGTAGAGAATTTTGTCTCCGGCTGGATCTCGGACGCTCGTCAGGCCGAGCTTGGCGCGCGCATGGCAAGGGCCGAATCGCTTTATACACGGGCGTTGGATTATGCGCCGGGCAGCAAGCGCGGCAACTATCGTTTGGCGCGTTTTTATTTTGACAATGGCCAGCGCGAGCGCGGTCTGGCGTTGTTGCAGGCGCACGGAATGGTGCTGGAGGTCGTCCGCCTGAGCCGTGCGCCGACGCTCGACGGCAAGTTGGACGATGCGGTGTGGAAGGAAGCCGCCCAAGTCGACTCTTTTTTCCAGCACAGCACTGTGCACACCGCCGCTATTCCGTCGTCGCAGCGGACTCGCATTCACCTTGGTTATACCGATGAGGCGCTGTATTTTGGTTTTTACGGCCATGACGCGCATCCCGACAGTTTGGTCGGCCGGAGCCGCAATTTCGATGCCGAGTTATGGCATGAGGATATTGTCGAATTATTTATCGACCCAGGATTTACTCATCGCAATTATCTGCATGTCGGCATCAACCATCTCGGCACAGTGCACGACGCGTGGTTGACCGGTGGTCTGAGTGACCGCGGGGTGGAATGGAATGCCGACGCCCGGGCTGTGGCGATGGTCGGGCGCGACTCCTGGTCTCTGGAATATCGCTTGGATTTTGGCCAGGACAAGGTGCCGCAAGCCAAGAGTGGAGCAGAGTGGGGTTTTAACTTTGTGCGGGTATTTCGCGGGGCCGAGTATAGCCAGTGGGTACGGACCTATGACGGGGGACATAAGCCGGACGATTTTGGCCTGTTAATTTTTCAGTGAACGGAGCACTATGTTAAAAGTTATTCAGGTGGGTGTCGGCGGTTACGGGGGCAGTTGGCTGCCGACGATAATGGAAAATGACGGTGTTGAGCATGTGGCGCTAGTCGATATGAACCCAGAGCATCTAAGTCGGGCTAGAAAGACGATCGGCTTGGCTGAGGGGCTCTGTTTTAGTGATGTGGAAAAGGCCATCGCGGCGGTGGAGGCGGATGCCCTACTGTGCGTCGTACCGCCGGCCCACCACGAGGCGGTGATTGGCGCCGGAATCGGTGCGGGCTTGCACGTCTTGTCGGAAAAACCGATCGCCGACACGGTCGCATCGGCGCAGCGTATTCTCGCCTCAGTTGCAGAAAGCGACCGGGTATTCATGATCGCGCAGAAGGCGCGTTTTCATCCGTGGGTGCACAAATTTCGCGAGATCGTCACCGGCGGTGAGTTGGGGCGGATGAGCCATGTGACGCATTATTTTCGCGCGCCGTATTATTCGTGGGGCGAGTTTCGCCATAAAATGGCCGACCCGCTCTATATCGAAATGAGCATCCACCATTTTGATTTATTGCGGGCCTTGCTAGGCTGTGATCCGGCGAGCGTTTGGGCGCAGAGTTGGAATACGCCATATAGCACTTTTAATGGCGATATCACCGGCATTGCCCACTTTACGATGGACAATGGCCTGCCGGTCAGCTACCACGCCGACGCGATTTCATCGGGCGATATGACCGACTGGTTCGGCGAGATCCGCGCGGTCGGCGAGACCGGGACGCTGACGATGGTCTACCCGGAGCTTTATATCGCTCGCAAGGGCGCCAATCATTCTGACCGCGCG
>DQLG01000013.1 GCA_015660315.1 Candidatus Latescibacterota bacterium | reverse complement strand
GCGTTTGGGCACCATCTGCTCAAAGAACTGTGTGAGACGACAAAATGCGCCATTTCTTTCGATGTCAGGCGATTATCTTTCATGATTCGGATCTTTTGATTGTGGTTGCGGCCCCCGCAGGGGCCGCAGGTCAGTAGTCGTCTACCAGTTGGGTGCAGTGTCCGATCTCTTGCGCCCCGAATTATTTTTCCACCGGCACCACGATACCGCGCATAATCACATTTTGGGCGAATACGAAAATGACGAAGGTCGGCAGGGCGGCGACGATCAACGAGGCAAAGATCACGCCCTCGCCGCTGCGTTGCTGCAACTGGTAGAGCCACGGCATCAGGGTCCACATGTTCTCGTCTTGGCAGATCAAGAGCGCCATGATAAAGTTGGAATAGGCCGCGGTAAACGCCTGTAGCGCGATCACCGCCAAAATCGGCTGGCTCAAACTCATGGTGATCTGCCAGAAGATCCTGAACTCGCCGGCCCCGTCGATCTGCGCGCTTTCGTAGAGCTCGCGCGGTAGCGAGTCGAAGAAGCCTTTGAGCAGGAAGATGGAATAGCCATTGGCCAGCCCCGGCAAGATCAGCGCCCAGAAGGTGTTGAGCAGGGCGAACTCGCGCAACATCAGGAAGATCGGGATCTGCGTGACCATCGGTGGGAAGGCCATGGTCAACATGAGAAAGAGTAAGACTTTGTAGGCGGAGGGCGGTTTGTAGCGGCTGAGCGCGTAGGCGGCTACCGGGTTAATGATCAGCGCGCTCAAAACGGCTAGAGTACAGTAGACGAAGGTGTTGTAGATACCGCGACCGTGCAGCGCCAGATAGTCGATGACGGTGATGAAGTTGCGGGTGAGGAATTCCCAGCGTAACTCGGTGGTCTTTTCGCGGAAGGCCTGATAGTGCCAGTCCTGTTGCGGGGGCAATACCTCCAACCAATCCGTGGCTGCCAAGCCTAGGTCGTCGTTGAGCTTTTGTAGCGAGTAGTAGCGTTCTTGCAGATGATCGCGGAAGAGGAAGTCGACGCTGTGGATATACAGGGCCTCGGCTGGCGCCTGGTACAGGGTGCCGCTATCGTCCTCCCACCCTTGCAAGAAGGTCTCCCAGTCGGAAGCTCCGGCGCCTTTGGATGGACAGGCCGTTGGAAAGGGGACTTGCTCGAAGCTCGTATAGCGGGTGTCGTAGCTCAGGTTGAGCTCCGCGATATCGCCGTATTTTTTCGCGATATACTCCTTGTACAGCGGCGCGGTGTCCACGTCCATACGCAGCCATAACAGGCTGACTATTGTGCGTACGAAATCTTGCCAATCCTGGCGTTCGAGGTCGGTGCGCCCCGATCCCATGGGCAGGCGACGGTCCAAGTGCACTTGGAGCCAGCTCTCGTGGCGCGTATCGTGCTCCAGGTTATAGGCCGCAATATCAATCGTATACTGCGATTTGAGATATTGGTTGCGGTAAAAACCCTCTATGCTGAAGTAATAGCGATCTTCCAACGGTTGCTCGGCCTTGAATTTGTTCTGGGCCTGGTTAAAGGGCGCGTCGAGGACTTTGTTGCGGCGCTGTTGGTATTCTTCGCGGCGCAGAGCAAAGGCATTCCACGAGACGAAGTCCGTTTTCATGACGAGGTTCATTGCCATGATATCGTCGTCGAAACGGTCGATCATCTGTTGCTTGAAGGCGCGCAGGTGGCTGGGTAAGACCCCGCGCGTTACTGGGGCCTCAATATGGCCGATGGCATAGGTGTAGGGCGGCAGCTCCGTTTCGTTGAGGAAATCGCTCCAGGTGGCGACCAAACCGGGCTTGGGGTTACTGGGCAATTCGAGCGTTCGAAAGGATGCGCTACTGCTCTGATAGACGTTTTTGGTGACCTCGAGATGTTCGTTGAACAACGCCTCGACGTATTTGCGGTATAGATCGACCTCGTTGAGCATAAAAAGCGGGATCATATTCGAGGTCGGCGAATCGACCGAGCTTTTGGTGCTGCCGGACAGCATCAGCAGAAAAGGATAGATCATCGTGGTCGCGCCAGCGGCCAGTAGTCCGTAGATGGTCCAGATCAGCAGACGCACGCGAATCGACCGCCGTCCTATGATGGATATAATCGGCATGCTAGTCTTTCTTGGTCGCGGCGCGGAATTCCACCCGCGACAGGATCTGCAATTGGTGTACGGTAAAACCGATTAGCATAAAACCTAGCATCCAGGCCATGGCGGTGGCCGGCCCGAATTTCAGGTAAGTAAAAGCTTTGTACCAGATATGTAGGCCGGCTACTTCGGTATTGCCACCGCCGCCGGTCATCAACAGGATATTGCCGGTCGCAGCGTACCAAGAGCCGATAAAGGCCCCGACAAAATTGATCAGGATCAGCGCCTTCAGCATGGGGAAAACTACGAAGAGGATCTTGTCGATAAAGCTGGCCCCATCGATATCGGCCGCCTCGTAATAATCGTCGGGAATGCCCTTTAGCGCCGCCAGGTATATTAGGCAGCCCGGCCCCATGCCGGCCCAGACCATCGGGATCACGCAACTGATCATCGCCGTCTCTGGGTTAGTCAGCCATTTGTTGGGCTCGGGCATGAAGGAGAACAGGCGCAGGGGGATGTGCAATAAGCTGTCGACCATCGCCTCGCCGCCGGGAAAGAGGATCGGGTTGGCCAGCGAGCTGAAACCGAGAAAGAGCAGGATGCCGGCCCCGATAAAGCCGATCGCGCCGCCGTACATTTCATTGAGGTGCAAGCGCCGGGCGAAGGCCAGCGCCACGATCAGCAGCGCCAGTCCGACCGCGACAAAACCGATGGCGGGGATATGCAGCATCAGGGCGTTGAGCGCGCCATTTTCGGAGGGCTCGTAGAATTGCTTCCACATCAGCACGGTGACTAGCCCGGTGATAACCGCGGGTAGATAGTAGATGGTACGGAAGACTAGTTTACCGCGCGGGACTTCCTGCAGGAAGATGGCTAGCACGATGGGCGGCATAAAGGTTAGCGCGATTACTAGGAAACTGTAGCGCAGCGCGTTCCAGACCGAAAGCCACCAGGCGTCGTCGAAGAGCAGGTCGCCGAAGTTGTCGACGCCGACCCAGGTGGATTCGCGCAGGATCTGGTAGTCGAAGAAGGCCATCGCCGATCCGCGCAGGACGGGTATGTACGACCAGACCAGAATCGACAGCGCTGCCGGTATCAGCATTAGATAGGCGGGCAAGTATTTGCGGAAGGCCCAGGTCTGCTGCTCCCCGTCCCCGCCGCCAGGAGCGGTGAAGATTCGCGATATTTTGCGGAAGACGAACGTAAAGGCGATGACGATGGTCAGCAGGACGATTATAGCCACAGTCCGCCGTGTGCTGCGGTCCTCTGGCGTGATGAGTCCGATCATTTCGATATTGGCGCGGTCATTGTGTTTGATCAGCAGTTCGTGCATGACCTGCAGCCGTGCCGTGTCGGTCTGCGGCAACTGGTCGTTGAGCATCAACTGCTCGGCCTCCTGGATGGGGAAGGTCATCATCGCGTAGGCGACGTTACTGTTCTTGCCATAGGGTTCGGGTTTGCCGGTGGCTATGGCGATATCGAAATACTCGGCCCAGCCCTTCGGCGACAGGCGCTCAATCTCGGAATAGCCGAACATGCGCAGATATTTGGGGTTGATAAAACGGCCTAAACCGCCCTCGACCATAATCTGCGTTTTCAGCGCCACGGCTTCGCGCGAGTCGTAAAAGCGAATGTATTCCCAGGCCGCGTCGCGCACGGCCGGGTCTTCGATGCGTGAAAACAAGCCCATCATGCGCGAGTTCAATTCGGCGCCGCGTTTGCCGGTGGGGCCTAAAGGCACCGGCACCATGCCCACTACTTCTGGATTGATGGTCGCTAGCAGCTTTTCGTCGACATACATAAATTGCATGCCGATCTCGCCGCGGTTCCATTTGGCGCTGTTTTCGCTGGCGTCCTTCGACGAATAGCCGCGCCGGATTTTGCCTTGTTTGTCGATCCATTTCTCTGCGCTGAGATGGGTATAAAAATCGAGGGCTATTGCCGCTTCATGCGTGGCAAAGGTGCACAGCCAGGAATCGTCTTCCGGATCGTAGACCATTACCTCGCCACCTGCCGACCACAAGAAGGTGATCCAGTACCAGGATTCGTGTTTACCGCGGCCTAGTTGCAGGCCGTAGTGTCCCTTGTCGGGGTTAGTGATCGTCTTGGCGGCGGCCATCAGGTCATCCCAAGTCCAGTCGACGGTGGGATGACTGACACCGTACTCATCGAAAAGGTCTTTGCGATAGGCGAGTACCTTGCCCAGTGCGCCACCGTAGGGCACCGCCCAGGTTTGCGTCTTGCCGTGCGGCCCTTTGCGTCGGATCACTGGCCAGATCTTGGGGTTGATACGAAAATTGAGCTCCTCATCGGTCATACCGAAAACTTCGCTGCCATTGTCACTGCGACTGATACCGTCGCCGTCGATCTCGGCAGCGTGCAAGTCGCCGAGATAGCCGTCCTCAGGTTTGT
>DQLG01000451.1 GCA_015660315.1 Candidatus Latescibacterota bacterium | reverse complement strand
CCGCCTTCGCCATCGACCAGCAGAGCGGCGCGCTCACCCATATCAACACACAGTCAGCCGTCGGCACTGGCCCCTGCCATATCAGCGTCGATTCGACCGGTTGCCACGTCTTCGTCGCCAACTACGGCGGCGGCAGCGTCGCGATACTACCGATCAACGAGGACGGCTCGCTCGGCGAGGCCAGCGATTTCGTCCAGCACGAGGGTTCCTCCGTCGACGCCAGCCGACAACAAGAACCGCACGCACACTCGATCTGGGTCACGCCCAATAATAAACACGCCTTCGCGCCCGACCTCGGGCTCGACAAAATCAAGATCTACGCCATCGATCACGACAGCGGTAAACTCAGCGAGCAGACATCCGGCGAAGTCGACCCCGGCCAAGGCCCGCGCCACCTCGATTTTCACCCCGACGGCCGGCGCGCCTATGTCATCAACGAGATGGGCAATACCCTCACCGTCTTCGACTACGACGCCGAAGCCGGCACCCTCGCGGCAATTCAAACCATTTCGACATTGCCCGAAGGCTATAGCGAGGTCAGCCACACCGCCGATATCCACGTGCACCCCAACGGCAAATTCCTCTACGGATCGAACCGCGGCCACGACTCGATCGCCGTCTACGCTATCGACCCAGACAACGGCCAACTTGCAACGATCGAGATCATACCCACCGGGGGCAATGGCCCGCGCAATTTCGCCATCGACCCGACCGGCAACTACCTAATTGCCGGCAACCACGGCTCCAACGACATCTTTACCTTCAAAATCGACCAGGCTACCGGCCGACTCACCGCCGTCGGCGAACGCGTCGCAGTACCTTCGCCGGTCTGCCACAAGTTCATCCCGGCCTTCTAGAAATGGCCGCACGGGCACGCAGCGTCGCCATCACCGGGGCGCTCGGTAATTTGGGGTGGAAGCTGCTGTGCCATTTGGCTGAGCACAGCGCTGCCACCCGTCTGGTCGGGCTCGACAATAGAAAGGCCGGTCCAGCGCAGGAGGCCCAGCTGCGCCGACTAGCCGGCGAGCGCGAGGTCGATATCGACCTCGCCGAATGCGACCTCGCCGATTGGCAAGACCGCCGTTGGCGCGATATTGTCGACGAGACCGAGGCCGTCGTGCACTTCGCCTACCGGTCGCCCTTCCCCAACGATACCTGGGACGACGCCAACCTCTCGTTCGACATGACGCTCAACGCCGCCCAGGCCGCAGCCGACAGCCCCACCGCCGACCGCTTCGTCTTCGCCACCTCCAACCACGTCATGGGCCGCTACAAAGATTTGCCGCTGGCTGAAGGGCTCGGCCCCGGCGACTTGCGAGCGGAGCTGATGCCGGGCGTCGGCACCCGCTGGTTTACCGGCAGCGAAGACGCCGACGCCAGTGTTTACGCCACGCACAAATGGGCCGGTGAGCGGCTCTGCCGCGCCTTGGCCCAAAGAGCCGAAGGGCAGACCACCTTCGCCTGCGTGCGCATCGGCTGGTGCCAGTCCGGCGACAATCTGCCTGCGACCCTATCCGGCACCGGTTCGCACTTCCACGCGCAAAGCGCCTCCGCTGCCAGCGAGACCGACCGCTGGTTCAAGGAAATGTGGCTTTCCAACCGCGACTTCTGCCAGCTCTTCCAACGCGCCACTGAAGCCGACGGCAATACCTGGCCCGACGGCTCCATCCTCGTGCACGGCATGTCGAACAACGCGAATATGAAGTGGAATATCGACGCCACCCGCGGATATCTCGGTTACCGCCCACAAGACAACGTCTATGCCGGTTAAGTAGGACCACAAAAAGCGCATTGGAGTCTCAAGCAGAATCCCAGACTTCCACCGGAACGAAAGACTATGCGCAACCAAATCGGCGGAGCCCATCGACAACTGCCGCGAAGTGCTGCGCGACTCCTTCGCCGACTTGGACCTGCGCGCGCTCGGCGGTGAATCGGGACGGGATGTGCAAATACGGCTTTAGTCCACGCTCGACACATTATTCGCAAGCCACGCCCGTCTGGCGCAGTTGCGCAACCCGGCAAAGGTGGCCTCCTGGTTATGCAGCATCACCATCCATATCGCGCGTCGGTGCAAAAAGAAAAGATCCGGCTGGGTTGCCCTTGATGCGTCAAGCGATTGCGGGTCAGAGCGCGGGGCTCAGCAGTCGCCGTTCCTCGTCGACGGCGGCGCGCCATTGCTGCTCTTCGCGGCGCAGCGGGCCGCCATCCGCGTCGTCCGCCGCAAAGAAGCGCAGCACACGCCGGTCGCCGCGCGCCTCTGCCTCTGCGATCAATGCCCGGACAAGCGGCGCGTCAGTGAAGTCGTCGCGATGGGGCAGGCCGGCGCGCACGACAAAAGAGGTGACCATGTAACGCCAGGCGCTGTCTGCGCGGTTGAGCGAGCCGGAGTGCAGCATGTCGCAGTGGAAGAACACGGCGTCGCCCGCTTTGGCGTCCACCGACACCACCGCCGCCGCCTCCTCGGCGCTGACCGGCTTGTCGCCGAACGCGGAGCGGTGCGAGCCTGGAACTACGAGCAGCGGCCCCCCTGGGCCGTCCATGTCCTGCAGGTAGCAGAGCATGTGCGCGGCGAGCGGCGGCGTGAAAGGCTGCCCTCCGTCCGCTAGGTCGTCGGCCCAGCCGGGGTTGCCGCGCCACATGGTGTGATGGTTGTACCCGTCGCGGTGCCAGGCTGCAGCTTCGGCCAGCAGCTCCGGTCGAGACGCGACCCCGGTCGCCCGGCCGGTCAGCTGAGCCGGTGGGGTGCCAACCACGTAGAAGCCGTCGCCCTGGACGAAGGGGCCCATAATGCGCTCCGCCAGATCGAGTAGGCGCGGGTTCAGCAGGAAGGGCTTGATGAGCAGCTCCGCCACCTCCGGCGCCGCCGCCAGCAACCCTGGGAAACCGATGTTGGCCGAGTCGACGGGACCACCGATGCTGATGCCGCGGCCCGCTGCGGTCCGCTCGGCGCCGGTTGCAGGCTTCCCGTCTAGCACGCCGGGTGTCGCCGCCAGCATCGCCGTCATCTTCGCGGCCACTTGCACGTCCAGCCGCGCCCGCACCTCCGCCACCTCGGCGGCGCTGAGCACCCCGCGCAGCACCGTGAAGCCGCGGTTATGGTACTGCTCAACCTGTTCTGCCAGTATGGCTTCCTCCGGCGCGCTCGGTGCGCTATCACTCCGCGCCGGCAGCAAATCTCCAACCGTCTCTTGTTGCACTCCAGCCATTATGAAGTCCTCTTTCTTTCAAACAATAAAGATTGACGAATGAAAAATATAATAATCGCTCGCTCGCATTAATGTGGTTCGCGGATGCGCTAGTAGGCCAGACTGATCAGACGCACGGCATCGTCCTCGCCGGTCTGGGCCCCCAGATCGATGCGGCACAGGTAGATGCCCGGTGGCGCGACCGCGCCTTGGAGATCTGTCCCATCCCATACAAACGAGCGCGAGCTGCCCTCTGAAGCGGGTTGCAGTTGGACCAGCAAACGCCCCGTCAGGTCGAATATCTGCACTTGCGGCTCGGGCGCGGTGACCTTCAAAACGGCAAAGCGAATCTCCGTCTGGTCGTTGATCCCATCGCCATTGGGGGTGAAGGTCGGCGGGTCTATCGCGAGGTCGTTGATAAGCTGTCGGCTGCCGGTCAGCTCGGGCAAGAGCACGATATTGGATCGACGCGACATAGTCTCCACCGATTGCCATAGTCCCGGTCGCTCGACGGCGCCCAAGTCGAGGGCGAAAAGGCTGGCATTTTGTAGGACGCGGGTGGTAAAGCTGACGGTGAGCGAGTCGGCGGTGAGCGCCTGCGGCAAGTCGATGAAAAGCGAGTCGCCCCGCGCCGCAATAGCACTGGCTTCGATGGGTGCTCCCCCGGCGCGCACTTCGACGCCAGCTTGCAGGTCGACCGGCTCGGACAGAGTGAAGCGCAAGCGGTCGAAGCCGCTGTCGGCGGGCAGCGCCCTTGTCGCCAGGGTATAGGTGAAGCGAGTGGCCTCGTTGGGGCGCGTTTCGCGCGGCTCGATACGGCCGCTCGCCTCTTGCACCAAAGCCTCTTCGAATTCGATCGCCAGCGAGCGGACCGACGGCGCGAATTCGGAGTCGTCGGTGGCGAAGATCAGCTCTAACTGCACAAAGCGGCGCGGGCTCTCCGATTTAAAGGTCTCGCCCGAAGATTGATACTCGTTGCTCCACGCGCCCCAATCCTCGCCGACGACTAAGGTGGTGTCGATCGGGCCTTTGAGGACCTTGGGGATGCTATTGTATTTATCTTCGGTGACTTCGTCCCCCTTTTTGTCGTGGAAGGTGAAGAGCTGTTGCAGCGCATTGCCCGAGCGCGAGCGCAATTGGATGCGGGTATTGACGGGCACATCGGCGTCCCAAGAGAGCTTACTGATGACTTTGGGCCGGTTGTCGCGGTTGCCGGCGCCGAGGTCGATAAAGTCGGATCGCAATACCACCTGGGCCGGATAACCCGGCGAAAAGATCATAAACTCCCCCCACTTGGTCTGACCCCAACCCTCGTCGTTGATACCGTGCCAGAACAGATAGCGAATGCGGCGTGGTGCGAAGAGATAGTGGAAATAGTATAGCCGATCCTCGCCGGGACCGAGATGGGTGAGCAGTTCGTCGTAGTCGAAAGGTTTTGCTACTGGCAGGGAACTGCTGCCCAACGCGCGGGAACCGTCTGAAAAGAGAATGGTGTGTCCGGGCCCGCTCCAGCCAACTCCGAAGCCTAGGGTACCCTCCTGCGAGCGCATTGAGTAGATAAACATCTCGTCGACGAAGAACACGGCGCCAAGATCTACCCCGAAAAACACCCCGCCGTCCTTCCAACCCAACTCGCCAGAGGTCGAGGAGATGGAGTTGTTGGTATTGAGGTCGGAGTCGAAAAGATTGGCGGTGTCGTTGGTGTTGACCCCGTCGCTAATGGTACCGCGTCTATCCGTATTGATGGAGATATTGTCGCCGATGCCAATGACTTCGACCTCGGCGAGGGCGCCATCCGCGTTTTGCTCTTCGGCAGTGATATTGACATACTGAATAAGCTGATATTGGTCGCGGTTGCCGGGGTCGACCGGCAGGTCGGCATCGACGATCAGGGTACTGTCGTTGGCGGGAAATTCGAGCGGGATGACGATAGACGTCGAATCGTTGGGGCGGGTGGTGCGGTAGACCGAGCGGAAGAGAAAAATGTCGCGGGTGGCATTGATGCGCACGCCAGTATTGACCAGCACCGTAAACTGCCGCAGGGGCCGTGCCCCTTCTTGGTCGGGAAAGGTCAGGCGTATTTCGCGGGCGAGCACAGCGCGGCCGAGGTCGATGGTGATAAACCAGTCTTCGGGCGCCGAATTGGGATCGGGCTGCCAGAAGGTCAGCGGGTCGCCGTCAATGGCCAGTAGCGCATCTTGCGGATTGGAGCCGGCCTCCCAAATGCCGCCAAAAACCTCGTCGCCACGTTCTTTGGTCTCGTGCGAAAAGAGGTGGGCGTCCTCTACCGCGTTGATATTCTTACGGAATTTGACCAGTTGTAGTTGCCCTTCATTGCCGATTTCTGTCAGGCCGAAGGGCTGTTGCCAATCCGCCCATGCTGCGGCGCTATCGAAGACCAATTCGTCGGCGCCGAGATGCACGGCGAAGAGCACCATAGCGCAAAGGCCAAGGTATTTGTGCGACATGGTCATGATTCCTTAGTAGGCGATGCCCAGCGGGCGGATTTGCGCCGAGGTCGCGAACTCGGCTGCGGGCGCGACGCTCAGTAAGTAGATTCCGGGCGGTAGTGCCTGGCCATTTTCGTCGCGTCCGTCCCATGCGATTTCTCGCGGGCCAGCATCCTGCAGTCCGCCGTCAATGCGTGCCCGCCGGCGTCCGTCGAGCGCGTAGACCGTCAGTGCGATCGGCACGGCTTTGGGTAGGCGGAAAAGCGTATAGCTGATCTGTAGGCGGTCGTGCACACCATCGCCATTGGGGGTCAGCACCGGTGTCGAGAGGCTCAATTCCTGCACGACGCCCGGTGCGGCATCGGCTGCGCCGAGCACGCGCAGGCTATTGCTCGACAGCGCCTGGCCCGCGTCGCCACTGACGATCGGTTGCGACAAGACCTCGCGCTCGCTGTCGAACACTTCACCGGAGAAGGTGGTGGCGAAGGAAAATAGGGTCGTCGAGAATAGCAGGCGCAGGGGTGGGTTGTCGCTGCGGGTAACACGGGTGGGCAGGCGCACGCGCAGTCCGTCTAGCTCTTCAAGGACCTCGGCAGGTTCGACCGGCGCAAGGGGCTTGCCCATCTCTAGGCCGACGAAGCGGGTGTTGCTGCCGGTGCGGATGCGCAAGCCGTCGAAGCCCGGTGCGGCGGCGGCAGAAAAGTCGGCGCGCAGATCGTAGACGAAGTCGGTCTCCCGGCCCAGGGCAACTTCGGTGAAACCGCGCGCGGGTTGTGGGTCGTCGCGCAGGGCGACTTCGCCGACGATGTCGCCGGCCAAGAGCGGGGCGGTCTCGATCCACAGCGAGTCGAGGCGGATGAAATCGTCGAAGGAATGGCTTTCGAGGGTGATCCGCAGTTGCAGATAGGAACCGCTGCGCAGATTGAGCGGCAGGCCCGGTTCGGTGAAGGGCACCGACCAGAACGTCCAGTTTTCGGCGTCGTAGCTGATGGAAGCGCGCAGACCGGGACGTGGGTCGAGCGTGATGATGGGCGCCTCTAGGTTGGGGCGAAACTGGCGGGTGCGTAGCTCGTTTTCATAGCGCTCGCGCGTGACGGCACGTTCGAAACCCGTCTGCTGATATTCGTGGTAAATAACGGGGTCCTCGTCGCGGCCGGTACGCGCCTCGATCTTAATGCCGACCGCCGCGTCGGGGGTCTCTACGGCTACCCCATCGACCATGCGCAAAGAGCTCGTCCGCCAGAACAGTTGCCCGAAGTTCACCGATTGGCCGAGGTCGGTGATCTTGGTTTTGTAGATGACCTTGCGCGGCACGCCCTGGGCGAAGAGCTCGAACTCAGCGAGGGTGCCGGGCGGGGCTTCGCGGTACTGGGAGCGGACGAAGGAGGCGAGAAAGTCCTCGTCGAGGATCGAGACCTGCCGCCGGTAGCGCACGAAGCGCGTATAGCGGCGGGGAAAGGGGATCTCGACGCGGGGTTCGAAGTTTTCGTCGACATCGGCGATGATATGCGAGAGGGGTTCCAGCGTGCCCGCGACGATGGGCTGCTCGGACTCGCTGGCGATCGAGACATCGTAGCCGGGGATCGCATCGGTCTGCAGCGGCGTGCCGTCGGAGCGAAACCCCTGGCTCGGCGTGGTAAAGCCGAAGGCGACGGCCGGCACCGCGACCGCCAGGTCCATGGTATAGACCTCGCGTTCGAGCGGTACGGCGCGCGGCGGATAATAGGTCGCAGGATCGCCGTCGATGAGTAGGCTGCCATTGGGGGCGGCCAGGCCATCGCTCCACTTCCAGGTGCGCGGCGTTTCTCCGTCGACATAACCGAGCACGATATCGCTGGGGTTGCGCCAGAAAACCCAGTTGTCGAGGTGGGCAAAGACCGTTTGCTCAGGCGTTAGGTAGATGGGCTGGATAGAGCCGGGCGCGCTTGCGAAGTCGATAAAGAGGCGAGTGGTATCGTTCTCGCTCCACTGCAGAGAACTGCCGCCTAGCTTCCATAGCGAGATCTGAGCGCTGACCGGTTGTGCTACCAATGCCAGAGTGCATAACAACCCGCAGCCGAATGAGGGCAGTTTCGCAATGATAGCGTGTGCTTTTAACATTTGCCTAAGCTACTTCAACTCTCTTATAGGGTGCAAGTCTTATTTGCCCCGCCCATCTTCGAGCGTTTCGATATCAAACGCCGCCGCGATCAGCTCTTTAGTATACATCTCTTTGGGCGCGTTAAAAATCTCCTGCGTCGGTCCCTGCTCGACCACTAATCCATCTTTCATAACGATCAGCTCGCTGGCTAGGGCGCGCACCACTTTGAGGTCGTGGCTGATAAACAAATAGGCCAGGTTGTGGCGCTCTTGTAATTGCAGCAATAGCTCGACGATCTGGGCTTGTACCGTCTTGTCGAGGGCGCTAGTCGGCTCGTCGAGTACTACGAAGCGCGGCTTGAGGGCCATGGCGCGGGCGATAGCGATGCGCTGGCGTTGGCCGCCAGAAAACTCATGCGGGTAGCGGTCCATGCTCAAAGGATCGAGGTCGACTTCGGCCATGGTCTCGGCGACTAATTGCCGCCGTTGCTCGTAATCGCCGCCGATCGCGTGGATCAGCAGGCCCTCTTCAATTATCTGGAAGGCCGACAGGCGCGGGCTTAGGCTGGCAAAAGGATCCTGGAAGACAATCTGCATCTGCCGCCGCAACGGGCGGATCTGTTGCTGCTGCCAGCCCTGGATATCGCGGCCCTCGAATTCGATCGGGCCTTCGCTGGCAACTAACCTGAGCAGCGCCTGGCCCAGGGTGGTCTTGCCCGAGCCGGATTCGCCGACGACGCCGACGGTTTGGCCCGCGCGCACGCTCAACGAAATCCCGTCTACGGCTTTTACATGGCCGACGGTACGGCGCAAAAAGCCGCGTTTGATGGGGAAGTGGACCTTGAGATCTTGCGTGCGGATAACTTCGGGCGCGGTCTCGTCAATTGGTGGCGGATCGCCTTTGGGCTCGGCGGCCAGCAGCTTCTGGGTGTAGGGGTGTTGCGGCTCGGTGAAGAGGGCCTCGGTAGTATTGTGCTCGACGATCTCGCCGTCGGTCATTACATAGACGCGGTCGGCCATATGGCGCACGATGCCCAGATCGTGCGTGATCAGCAGGATCGCCATGCCGAAGCGGGCTTGCAGGTCCTTGAGCAGAGTGAGGATCTGCGCTTGGATCGTCACGTCGAGGGCGGTGGTCGGCTCGTCGGCGATCAGCAGGTCGGGCTCGTTGGCCAGGGCCATGGCGATCATTACACGTTGGCGTTGGCCGCCCGAGAGTTGGTGCGGCCAGGCGTCGAGGCGCTCTTCGACATTGGGAAGGCCGACCAATTGCAATAATTCGATGGCGCGGTTGCGGGCCTGCGCTTTTTTGAGGCCCCGGTGTAGGATCAGCGTTTCGCAGAGCTGTTTCTCGATCGAGTGCAATGGGTTCAACGAGGTCATCGGCTCCTGAAAGACCATCGCGATACGGCCTCCGCGCAGCTCTTGCATTTCTTCGGCCGGTGCGTGCAGCAATTCCTCGCTGTCGAAACGGATGCTGCCGTGCGGGTGGCTGGCGCGCGGGTAGGGCAAAAGTTGCAACACGGAGAGGGCGGTGACCGACTTACCCGAGCCCGATTCGCCGACCAGCGCCACGGTCTCGCCGCGGACGACGTTGAGGGACGCGCCGCGGACGGCTTCGACATCGTCTTCGTCCTCGAGGTGAAAACTAACCCCCAGATTTTCGATCTGCAGCAGGCTCATGTGCCGTCGTTCCCATGTGTTTTGCGCGGGTCGAAGGCGTCGCGCACCGCCTCGCCAATAAAGACCAGCAGCGAGAGCATGGTCGCCAGCGCGAAGAAGGCGGTAAAACCGAGCCACGGGGCCTGGAGGTTACGCTTGCCCTGGTTGAGTAGCTCGCCCAGCGAGGGCGAACCGGGCGGCAGGCCGAAGCCGAGGAAGTCGAGCGAGGTCAGCACCCCTACTGAACCGGTGAGCACAAAGGGCAAAAAGGTCAGTGTCGAGACCATGGCGTTGGGCAATATATGCCGCCACATGATACGCTGGTCGCTTTGGCCCAAGGCCCTGGCGGCTTTGACGAAGTCGAAGTTGCGTGCGCGCAAAAATTCGGCCCGCACAACGCCGACCAAACCCATCCAACGGAAGAGCAACAACAGCCCCAACAGCCACCAGAAGCTCGGCTCGACGATACTGGCGAGGATGATCAGCAGGTAGAGCAGCGGCAGCCCTTGCCAGATTTCAATAAAACGCTGGAAGAGCAAGTCGACCCAACCGCCGAAATAACCCTGCACTGCGCCAGCGGCGATGCCGATGCTGGCGCTGAAGAGTGTCAGCAGAAGGCCGAAGAGCACGGAGATACGGTAGCCGT
>DQLG01000226.1 GCA_015660315.1 Candidatus Latescibacterota bacterium | reverse complement strand
GCCCAGTGCGCGCATTATAAATAGCAATAAAGTGCTGCACTAAAAGTGGGATATCTTCTTTACGCTGGCGCTGTATCTTGATTTTTATTTTTGGGGGGACAGTGGCGTCAACAGGCGTAGGTCGCACCTGGCCGATCAGGCAGAGGCTTTTGTGGTCGCCCCCCTCGAGCGGTGCGAGGCCGGTGGAACCTCAGATCCGGTTGGACCGGGCAGCAACAGGTCCAGACTGCTTTAGTTGCAATGCAATTTTCAAACAGGGCCTATCAGGCCGCGCCCAGCACTTCACTCAGCCGGCACGCCACTTTTTCTGCTTCGCCCTCTTCCATCATATAGGGGTTGATTGAGACGCCGTTTTCGCCGCCCGATATTTCGATGCGCGGTTCGCCCGCTGCCAACTGCTCCCGAACCTGGGCGCCGGTCATCCCCAGTCGAGTCGGGTCCCACCTGATTGACAGATGGGGGGCGACATTGGAGCGGCCCGGCTGGCTCACGGTGGCCTCCACCGTATCAAAAGCGGTGGCGGCTTGGGTGATTAGTTCCAGGCGCCGTTCCCATTCGCGCCATTCGGCTTGGTGGTCGCGCGCGACCCATTGCTCGACGGCGGCCAAAAGCCCCATGATTTCCTCTTTGCCAACTTTCATTGGTCGGCCGATCGAGCCGTGAGGACAGCCGTTGGCAAAGGCGGCCTGGAGCAATTCTTTGCGGCCCAGCACCAGTCCCGAGACTTGGGGGCCGCGCAGGCACTTGCCGCCCGAATAGGCCACCGCGTCGACGCCTTGTTCCAGGTACCAGTTGGGCGCGTCGGGGCGCTCGGCGGCGGCGTCGACTAAGGTGGGCACGCCGTGGGCGTGGCCGCTGGCGGCCATATCCTTGACCGAGATCTGCCCGCGTTCGGCGGCGTCGCCGAAAATAAAGATCATGACGGTGCGGTCGGTGTAGGCGGCTGCCAGTTCTTCGGGGGTCTCGACTTCGACAAAGCGGGTACCGACGGCGGTGATGGCGCGGTCATAGCCGACTCGATGCGATTTTTGGACGATTATTTCGTTTTTCATTCCGGTAGTGTCGGGCAGCCGAGCGATTTTTTTGGGGTCGGTGCCGGTGACACAGGCGGCCGTCACCTGGGTCAGGGCGGCGGCGCAGCCGGCGGTGACTAGGCCGTACTCGCACTGCATCAGCTGGGCGAGGCGTTGGCCGACCGCGTCCATCAATTCGGCGATTTTGACGTAGCCGGTCGAGGCCTGGGACATGGCTTGGCGTACTTCGGGCAGGGCTAGGGAGCCGCTTAGGGTGGTGATGGTGCCGATGCAGTTGACGAAGGGGCGGACGCCCAAATCGGCGTAGGTGGGGACTTTGAGGTCTGCACTCATGGTGGCTTTCTCGGGTTGGGGTTAGCTCTTTTGAGCAGCTACGTTGATGGCAGGGCGTATCTGTAAACTCCAATTGGAATTTCGCAGCCGCCAGGTGGCCGGGAGAATCTGCGTGGCCCGCACTTGCCGTATCGCAGAGGATATGACTCGCTCGAGGGAATGAGGAAATATAGGTCATTAGCCCCTTGCATACTCCTGCTTTTTTGGTCTGCGGTAGACTGGGTCAATTGGGGGGTACTGTAAATTGAGTATCGCTAAAGCAGCCGGGATGCCGGTCCGTATCGGCGGCCACTTATCGCACGCTAGCGGAGCGATAAGCAACAGCAACGCGGCATCCGGGATAAGGGCTCAGATAAACAGTGCCTGCGCGCACTGCAATGGCGAGAGGTCCGCCGCTGACCCATGGCCGTTGAGAGATGGAACTAAGGCGCCAGGTCCGCGAAGAGCGGAATCCGAACCTGCCGTCCGAGCGTGCAACGTGGTACCGCAAATGGCATCAGTCGTGCGGATCGGATATCGAATGCCTTGATGAGCGGGCCTCGCGTTTGGCACTGGTTTCTACGATGATCTTCTTGAATGAGGGAAATTTCTCTAGCAGTTGGTCGAAACGACTTTTGTCGAGACTATAGATATTGCAATAACCCATGGCATAGACCGTGGCGTTGCGGGGCTGTTCCCTGAGCAGAGACGTCTCGCCGAAAAAACTACCCTCACCCAGCACTGCCAACGAGTCCTGCTCGTTGGCGCTTAAGATCCGAACGCTCCCCTTGCTAATAAAGAACATACTATCACCGCGATCGCCCCTGCGGACGATCAGATCCCCGGGCATGTAAATATGGATATTGAGATAGCGGGCCACCTCTTGATGAAAGACAACGCCCGCTTCGCGAAAGAGGGGCACCTGCGACAAAAGCGGCTTTCGCAGAAAGAGCGCGACTTCAGTCTGCAGCGAATCCGGGAGGTCGTTAATCACTTCGTCCTCTTTGTGATCAAGGCGATTTTCCCAGATATACTGGTAATATTCGCGAATTCGCTGTTCGAGGTCCGCGGGAATCGCCCGGTAGGCGAGAAACGCGTCGACCACCGCCATTTTTCGTGAGAAATCCATCCGCGCCGTATCGAGATTGCCCAGTAGATTTGCGATATTAGCAATGATATAGCCGTAGGTTCCCACGCCTAGGACCATCACAAAGATGGCGTAAACAAGTTGAATGTTAGATGATGGTGTTATATCGCCATAACCGACTGTAGTCATCGTGGTGATCACCCAGTAGATCGCTTTTACGTAGACGGTCGTCCGGTCAATCTCCAGACCGATGCCGCCCAAACTGATCCAACCACAAGCCATCCAGTGCGCGGCAAAAACCATTAGCAAGAGAAAGATGGACATCCGCAGAACACTGGGATTAAGTGAGTGAAACTGCCCCCACTTGCGCATCAGTGGAACGATCTTAGCCAGTTTCAGCAGCCGAATCAGGCGCACCATGCGCAGAACCTTCAGACCCTGGCCGTTGCCTAGAGGGACGCCAACCAGCAACAAGGCGAACGGCAGAGCGGCCAGCAAGTCGATAGCAAACCAGGTTTTCAGATACGAGTAGTTGATTCTCTCATCGTTTTCGAGCGCTTTGTCTTCTTCGGGAATTGGAGGAACCAAATTGAGGATCACATCCAATGAAAAAACGACGGTCAAGAGTATATCGAGCGCTTCGATAAAAAAAGAAGGATCATAGTCAAAGATCAGACGCAGCGGTATTTCGACGCCAACTACAATCGCCAGCACCATAACCAGGGCATCCCATACATCTTTGTAGCGACTGTCGTGGATGATATAGCGCATAGTCAGAAAAGGGAAATGAGAGAATAGGAGTCGAGACGAATATATAGGAAATATAAAGGGCCTTTTCGGGGGGCGGGTCAAGCGGTGTGGGTGTCTTATGGCCCTTTTTTCTGCTGGGGTGCCGCCTTTAGGTCGCGCCTCTTTTAGGCTCGAGCGGTCCAATGGACGAAAAAGGTTATTTTAGCCTCTAAGGGGTCGGG
>DQLG01000862.1 GCA_015660315.1 Candidatus Latescibacterota bacterium | reverse complement strand
TCCGAGACGTCGGGAGACACAGGATCTGTGCTGCATGCGGTCAGGGCCAAAGCAGCACCAAGCCAAATGAGTCTGGTTTTGAACATTGCGTAGCTACTCTCCTGTGTAAGATACTACCACATGGCAACTGAGTCACGTTTATATCGTGAAATGAAATATAGGAAATTCCAACCCCGTCTTCCAGGTTATTCTAGCGGTTAGGCATCGAATGGCTTCGCGTATGTGGCCTTCGTCATCGATGCCTATTCGCGCATGATTGTCGGTTGGCGCGCTTCGACGACGCTGCGCAGTGACTTAGCATTTGGATGCCCTGGAGCAAGCCCTCTATGCACGTCCCGATAGCGATCGTCTAATCCATCACAGTGACCGGGGTGTCACATACGTCTCGATCCGCTACACAGAGCGCCTGGCCAAAGCGGGCATCGAATCGTCGGTCGGCAGTGTTGGAGACGCGTACGACAATGCATTGGCCGAAACCATCGTCGGTTTGTTAAAAACGGAAGTGATTCGTCGACAAGGACCATGGCGAACCATAGAGAGCAGGTGGAGTTTACCACGCTCGAATGGGTTGATTGGTTTAACAATAGGAGGCGGCTCGACTCCATCGGCAACATACCCACCCATCGAGTTTGAACAGGCCTATTATCAGCGTCGAATGAGAAGTGGCCGGACTCAGATAACTGAGTCTCCAGAAAACCCGCTACGATTCACCTTCAGAGTCGACACCTCGGCCATTGTTATGGTATGCCATACCCAATTTCCTGGCAAGAGCCAAGTACGTAACCCTCTCCGGTCTACGCTCTGGCTATTGGCTGGCGACGCCCTATTTTTACATTAAACCAGTCGGCTGCCAACCGCTTTCTCGTTGCCGATAATATCCGGGCTACTTATATTTTTTAGCCGCCAAAAGATAGGCCACCATGCCGATTCCCTACCGTTTACTTTTCCCCATCCGGACGTTTTTTGCCCTGCTCCCACTGATCTTGGGCTGCAGCACAGAAGCTCCCCCCGTGCCCATTGCAACAAAGCCGCACCCCATCCCGCTTGCAAGTGATAACGGCCTCTTAGAACAAGCGCGACGCCAATCCAGCCGTGGAGCTTACCGGCAAGCCGCCCAACTCTTCGAACAGCTACTCCAGCGCAATCCCGTTAGTATAAGCGCCCATGCTGGCCTAGCCCACGCCTCTCTCAAACTGGGTCTTATCCCGCAAGCCATAAATATCTGCACTCTGGGCATTGCCCAGGATTCCACCGCGCTGGAACTCTTCAATATCCTCGCCGCTGTCTACTCGAGCGATGGGCGCTATGGGCTGGCGATACAAACCCTTGAACGCGCCCTCGCGCAACAACCGAACTTCGCTCTGGCGCATCTCAATATAGGTGGCATGCACTTCAAACTCGGACAATTCGAGCAAGCTGAACCCCATCTGCGCACCGCGCGCGCGTTAGCGCCACGAGATCCGGTTGTGCGCCGCCGCTTAGGCGAACTCTTTCTCAAAACGGATCGCCCCGATTCTGCCCTCGCCGAGTTGGCGGTCGCCTTGATAACTTATCCGCAAAGCGAAACTCTGCACTACTTGGTCGGCCTGGCATATGATGTCCTCAATCAAGAGTCCGACGCATTAGCCGCCTATATTCGCTCCGGCAACCTCGACCCCAGCTTTGCTGAAGTACACTATTTGACAGCGACGATGGCCAGGCGCCAGGGCCGGCCGGGTTTGGCCGATTCTTCACTAAAAGCGTACAAAGGCCTGCGGCAAATCGCCGTTGCCAATCAAGTGCTGGGCAAGCAACTCGTAAAGTTGCGCAATTCGATACTCGACTCGCCCGAAGACCCCCTCCACCACTTTAATCTCGCACGCTTCTTCGCCGACCAGGGTTATCATCGCGAAGCACTCAACCGCTTTGGCCGGGTCCTCGTCCTCAACCCCAAGGATTATCGCGCCCTCAACCATATGGGCAGCATTCTGCTCAAGGGCAAAAATCCGCAGGCCGCGTTGCCCTTCTTCTTACGGGCGCTCAACCTCGAGCCCGATTTTAAACCGGCTCTGATCAATACCGGCAATACTAACATGTTGTTAGAGCACTACAGCAAAGCCGGTGGCTACTACGCCAAAGCGGTCGAGTTGGACCCGCAATTGACCCTTGTTTGGCACCACCTCGCCCAAGCCCACCTCGCCCTCGACCAGCACAAACTCGCCCAGCAAGCCCTGCTCAGCGGACTGCAAACAGCCCCAAAGAACACGCAATTGAGCCTGGCGATGAAAAAACTGCTCGCGCAAAGCAAAGAGGTTACCAATAAAAGAGGTGATTCCCCGTCATCCCGGTAAAACCGTCGATTAGTATCCACAAACCTCCCGCCGCGTAGTGTCCGAGGATCAGCCCCTCTTCTTCACCCTCTTCGCCAATCATCGCGATGGGCACTTGCACCAGGGGAAAACTCAATCGCTCGTGTTCGAGCCATTGCTTCCTGACGATGATCATCATCGCCGTCATCGCGCCAAAAAAAGCAACCACCAACACTGTCCAGGCCGCCATAGGCTGCAACCACGCCTCCCACGGCACGGCCTGGCCCCGAGGCAACCCCTCGTAGAAAAACTTAATCGCCTGTTCGTCGCTCACCCGCAACCAGGAGGGGATATAGGGGAGGACTTTGCTCGCCCACTCATTTTCCGGGGTGGCAAAATACGAACCAGCGGAGATATGTGGGATCAGCACGCAGACCAGACCGACGGTGGGAATGGTGCAGGCGACGGCCCCCATGATGTAGATGGTGACCAGTTCGACCTTGGAAAAGAACCACCGGCGGCGCAAAAAACCCAGCAGCGGGTTGACCAGGACAAAAAAGAGAAAGAAGAGGAACACGGCAGCGGGTGTGCTATAATCGAAGTGCAGCGGCGAGGCAAAGATGATGAGATGCTCGTACGGGGCACCGACGCCCAACAGGGCGGCCATCAGCAAGCCCACAGCCAAGGCGCGAAAGGTAATCTTTGCTGCGTGGGGGTCTGCGTTGTTGTGCAACGAAAATTCTACTTGACCTTGGCCATCAACTGCTGCGTAACCCCGCCCTCTTGTGTGAGAGCAAAGACGATCGTATTGACCGTAAATTGCAGATGGCGACGACCGTCGACGGAAACCTGAAAATTGCCCGTGCCCACTTGGGCCGACTCGGTTACCACCTGGCGTGCCCCAGTAATAAAGACGGCCAAGCGGTCGCCTATAACCAGCCCCATATCCCCCACGTGAGCCCTGAGCTTTTGGTTGTCGCGCACCGCCATATCGAAGTCAAAAAAAGAATGGTAGAGCGGGTGGACCGGTTTGAGATAAGTAAAATGCCAATCGGCCCCTTCGTTGAGCCCTTGCCTTTTGAGGGCCTGGCGAAATTTGTCGAAGAGCACGCCCTTCATCTTCTCG
>DQLG01000840.1 GCA_015660315.1 Candidatus Latescibacterota bacterium | reverse complement strand
CCGATCAATTGCGCGACTATCTCCAGAATGCGCGGATGGTGCAACATGCCCTTGTACACCTCGTGCTGGATAACAGGACTTTTGAGCCGGCGCAATTTCGGCGCATCAACGGTATGCCCAGGTTCGAGATCGTAGATATCATCGCTCTGCACTACCGCCCGCGACTTTTCGACAAACTCGTCGGTGGTCCGCTGCAATGTTTCGACTTCTTCCGCGTTCAATACGCCGTCGACACCCAAATAACCTTTCTCGCGGTAAGTATCGATCTGTTCTTGAGTCAGCATATTTCTTTCTCCGTTATTTTAACTTTAAAAGTTCGACCTGTTCTTCAGGCAATGCGCGATAAATCTCATCGCTAAAACGTAGATGCTGGCCGCCCCAATCCGGCATATATCCTATGCTATAACAATAATATAGGCTCCTGCGCGGGCGACCGGAAGTATTGACCAATGACCCGTGTGTCAGCGCCTCGGTAAATATAATCGCGTCGCCTGCTTCCGCCTCGACGCCCTTTAATGCTGGATTTTCGTCTGGATGATTTCCCCAGGGACGGGGAAAGTTGCTCTTGTGCGCCCCAGGCACCACGGCAAAACAACCGTCTTCTTCCGCACAATCCAAAAGCGGAAAAACCGCCTTGGTCAAGGTCGAGACCATCTGGCCATTGCGACAGTGATATTGGCACTTGGCAATGATCGGCGTCCCATGCATATGCAAACCGGTAAAACCACCGCCCCAGCGATATATAGTATAGGTGTGGTTGAGCCGATAAGGGCCACCCGTAACTTCGGCAATAACATCCAAGACCTCGGGAATGTCGATCAATGCGCGGAAAATTTCGTCACCCTCAAGAATATTCGAAATATAGAGGTTTTTTTCCGTGCGCTGATCGCCCAGGCGAAGCGGCGACGGATATGCGTCCTCATCCATCGTCTCAAAACGATCCAACACCTTATTGCAAGCGCGCACCACTTCATCCGCTACTACATTCTTGAGCGTGATATAGCCCTGCAAGTCGAAAATATATTTCTGCTCTGCGTCCATGTTCGTTTCCTTCTATGCCCTTCATTAATTGGTAGAAGAAATTGATATCAGATGACCGACAGGGCAACCAATGATTAAAGCTACTTGACAATATCCATTCGGCTTATATCATTTATGGTATAATTATATATCATATATGATATTGGAGTTTTTATGCCCTTTGATCATACCACACTCAAGACCTTTCGTCGACAGGTACGCCTAACACAGGCCGAACTAGCCCGGAAACTACAAGTGCCGCAATCGACGATTGCCCGCTGGGAATCGGGCGCCGTAACACCGACTGCACGGCATCTTGGCACGCTCTGCGATTTGGGGCGCGTCGCGGCGATCGAACCCAGTTTTTTCTTTCCCGCTTTCAACCGTCTGCCGCGCAAGGAGAACCCATGATCGATTTAACTGATGCCAACTTCGCACATGAAGTCCTGCACTCCGAGCTACCCGTGCTCGTCGACTTCGCGCGCATTGGTGCCCCCCTGCCGGGCGATGGACCCGATCATCGAAGAATTATCCACCGACAACGTCAGGCTACCCCGAGCGATCAAGAAGCGATTATACGTCGCCCAGTTTTTCACCCGGCAGATGGTTTTTTTCTTGACCGAGGGACGGGCTTTCGATACGTTGCTCATCGCAGGATCTGGGGGAAGAGAAGGAGGTATTTCTTGCCGGAGACTACCAACCCAATCTAACTGGGAAGCCTGTCTCCTTTCAACTGGCTAAGCCCCATTCATGCAACAAAGCCCAGTAAAACCGGGAAAGGCAAAGAGGGCTCGTATTGACTGAGGGATTCCATCGCATTTACCTATATCGAAAAATAAAACCGTTCCTTCCTATCACAGCATGGCTAAATCTACTACTATTTCAGGATAACGCTTTGACTTACTACTGGTTTGCACCCACACGTTTCCGCGTAGACCCTTTTTATGCGCCGGATCAAAACAAGCCAAAAAACCAATTGGGACAAGTTATTTACGCGAATCGCTCATATGACGACCGGCAACCTCAATATGTTCTCGCTTGCTTATAAAACGCGCCGTCACCTATTAAGGAATTAACCGCTATGAAAACCTTTCTACTCGCCCTGTCGGTGCTTTTTCTTCCAGTCACTGGATGGGCCTCTGGATCATCCAGTGAAATGCTTGATCTAACTGGGCATACGGTTGGGATCCTTTCCCTGATTGTCTTCTCCCTTGCCTACCTTCTGGTGATGTCTGAAGAGATAACACATCTGCGAAAATCAAAGCCAGTTTTACTGGCTGCTGGAATTATTTGGGCGATGATTGCCGCTGTCTACGCATCTAATGGAATGCCACATGCCGCCGAAGTCGCCATTCGCCATAACTTTCTAGAATTCGCTGAATTGATGCTCTTCCTGCTGGTTGCGATGACCTACATTAATGCAATGGAAGATCGGCGGGTCTTTGATACCCTGCGCTCCTGGCTGGTGCGCAAGGGGTATGGTTTCCGCCAGCTTTTCTGGATGACTGGAATTTTGGCCTTCTTTATCTCGCCGATTGCCGACAACCTGACAACCGCCCTGTTAATGTGTGCCGTCGTGCTGACTGTAGGCGGAGACAACAAACGTTTTATTTTGCTGGCCTGCATCAATATCGTAGTCGCCGCCAATGCTGGAGGGGCATTCAGTCCATTTGGAGATATCACTACACTGATGGTTTGGCAGAAGGGAATTATAGACTTCGGTGAATTCTTCACGCTCTTTATCCCATCGGTTGTAAATTTTGTAGTGCCTGCTGCGATCATGCATTTTTCGGTCCCCGACATTCACCCTGAGGCCGACGACGAGATCGTAAAAATGAAGCGCGGCGCAAAGCGAATCATTGTCCTCTTCCTGGCAACCATCGCTACGGCGGTCAGCTATCATAATTTCCTGCATCTACCTCCGGTGATCGGCATGATGACGGGATTTGCCTACCTGCAATTCTTTGGATTTTTCCTCAAGAAAACACACCACCAAGAGATACCGGAGACCGGGAAGGACGGAGAGCTTACGGATCCGGCCCCCTTTGATATCTTCTACAAGGTGGCTCGTGCCGAATGGGATACCCTGTTCTTCTTCTATGGTGTGATACTGGCTGTTGGAGGCCTGGGTTTTATCGGCTATCTCTCGCTTGTCTCAGAAATGATGTATACCGACTGGGGCCCAACCACTGCCAATATTGCCGTCGGCGTACTCTCCGCCATCGTCGATAATATTCCCGTTATGTTTGCCGTCCTGTCAATGAATCCGGAAATGTCACATGGTCAGTGGTTGCTGGTGACGCTGACGGCCGGCGTAGGAGGCAGCATGCTCTCCATCGGCTCTGCGGCCGGGGTAGCCCTAATGGGACAGGCGCGTGGCAAATACACATTTGGCGGGCACCTGAAATGGACTCCGGTCATTGCGCTCGGTTATGGGGCCAGCATCTGGGTTCACTTGCTGGTCAATGCGAGACATTTCTAGGCAGCTGCTATCGAGGCCTTAAATAAGCCGGTGGTCCAACCACTTTATTAGTTGGCTCCCTCTGGTGTGGCTTTCGCTAATTGGCCGCTTCGCTTGCGAAAGTGGGGCGGCCATTACAGCCTTAGAGTTGTCGCGTGATAATAATCAACCGATGCTGATCTACGCGTTGTTTTTTTAGGCGGTGCATTTGAGGTCAAAATTCCATAGCCCACAGGCGACCAGCATGAGTTGGTCTTCCATATTGGAGGTGTGGTTCCGATAGGGCTGGGTTGGACTTAAGGCCAAGACCCGTCGGTGGCTATCGGTTAGCAGCAGCTTGTTATGGGTGTGGCGTTTTTTTACCGCTATAATGGCACTTTTACCTACCCGTGTCCTGCGCGCGTCGAATGGGACGCTCTGTGCCATCGAGCCATAGGTCTTTGACTTGAGGAAAGCGGGTGAAAAAGGTTGCGATCTGATCGATGCGACGCTCGGGTAACACCACTTCATAGCCCAAAGCCTGCTCCAAAACCCGCAACCAGGTTTGCACCCAACGATGGGGCCGAGACCGACGCACTGGATAGAGCACGCTGGCCACGTCGAAGGTCGGATAGCATTTGACATACATCAGGATGAAATACCGCTTGGCTTCGACCCGATCTAAGCGGTATTTACCCCCCGCCGCCCCGTTGGCGTTGACGGTCAGCCCGACGCGACTGCATCTGCTCACTCAGTGCTTGGCCAAAGACCGGACATAGGTGCTGAAACTCGATCCGACTCAAGCCGGTCTTCGCTTTCATCGTGCGATCAGAGCGAAGAGCTACATCAACATTGAGCATCGAAGCCTCGTTTAGATCAAGGGACGCTATATCCCAACAAGATCATAAACCAACTACCACGCGACAACTCTCTCACTTATCAATTATTCATTTTCGTATTTTAAATAAATAAATCGCAATTAAATAAAAAACAACTACTTATATTGTAAATGGATATCATTCTATTTTTTATTTATAATAAATAAAAATAATAAACACGTCTTGATGTAACTGATCGTTCATGCTACATTGGAATAGTATCCATTGTCTCAAATCCCTTCCCCACAAGGTTTGCACATGGCCGAAGAATCCCTTGCCCAACTCAAAACCCGCGTCCAACGACTCGAAGAAGAAAATCGCAAGTGGATGCGCCTAGCCGGCATTGACCGCTTGACGCAATTGCCCAACAGCTTAATGCTCTTCCAGGTCGTCCTACCGAAAGAATTAAGCAAGGGCAAGGCCGAGACCTTCGCACTTTCCTGCATTCTAATCTGCCCCGACAAACTCGGTGACATCAACCAAGAGCACGGCCGAGTCATCGGCGACCAACTCATTCGGCAGCTAGCGGAATTCTTCAAGAAACAACTAGAACTCAATGACCGTCTCTTCCATTGTGATGGCGCCAATTTCGCCATTATGATGCCGACCAAGCCAGAAGGGTACGCCAAGCGCCGCGCCATGATGGTCAAAAATCTGTTGAAGAATGCTAAATTCAGCGTCGACGGCGTTGAATTCAGTGATATAACCTGCAGCATTGGCACAGCAGAGGTCATAGGCGAAATAGATAAAGTGAAGATCAGCGAAACGACCGACAAACTCTACAACGAACTCTGCGATCGCCTCTACCAAGCCAAGGCAAGCGGCGGCGACTACTTGGTCGGTTCGCCCAAAAGCAACCGCATGTCCTAAGCCTTAAAAGCCCCCCCGCAAGGCGCAGCGCAACGACCACCAACCCGTGATTGATCTCTCCGGTCTCGATCAGCCGCGGGATTTCTTTGCGCTCGATTTCCAATACTTCGATATCCTCCCCCGCGT
>DQLG01000647.1 GCA_015660315.1 Candidatus Latescibacterota bacterium | reverse complement strand
TTTTTACGGCGACCAAGCGCTGCGTTTCCAGCGCGGCTCCGACGACGTGCGAGTCATGATTCGCTATCCCAAAGACGAGCGCCGCAGCATGGCCGATGTGCGCGGTATGCGCGTGCGCACACCGCAGGGCGCGGAAGTCCCTTTCACCGAGGTCGCCACCGTTGATATCGGTTACGGCTATGCCTCTATACAGCGTACCGACGGGCAGCGCGTCGTCACCGTTAGCGGCTCAATCGACGAAAAAGTCGCCAACGCCGACGAGGTCAACGGCGATATCGAAGCGAATTTCCTGCCTGCGCTATTGCAGGACTACCCTGGTCTGCGCTACCGCTTCGGTGGCGAACAAGCCGAACGCAGCGACTCACTGCAGAGCCTATATTTCAACTTTATCATCGCCCTCTTCACCATCTACATACTATTAGCGGTACCCTTCAAATCGTATACGCAACCGCTGGTCGTGATGAGCGCAATCCCCTTCGGCATCATCGGCGCGGTCTGGGGACATATCATCATGGGCCTGGATCTAGCGCTGTTGAGTATGTTCGGCATCGTCGCGTTGTCCGGCGTGGTGGTCAACGATTCGCTAGTATTGCTGGCCTATTACAACCAGCTGCGTGACGAAGGCCGACCCCGATCTGAAGCCCTGCTCGAAGCCGGCGCGCAGCGCTTCCGCCCGATCCTTCTAACTTCGCTGACGACCTTCTTCGGCTTGTTGCCGATGATCTTGGAAAAGAGCGTGCAGGCGCAGTTCCTGATCCCGATGGCCGTCAGCCTCGGTTTCGGCATTCTCTTCGCGACGTTTATCATCCTGATTGGAGTACCCGTGGCGATGAAGATGCTAGAAGGCGTGCAGGGATTTTTCGCGCAGCTGGGTGAGGGTGAAACAAGTGAGAGTGCGACCGATGTCGGGGTCGCGCCGGTGACGGGGAGCTAAACGCGACCCAGATTAACTACAGTATATAAAAACGGCCTCGGAGCGCTTCATGCTTTCCGAGGCCGTTTTTTGATCCGTCATATAATATTTGGCCTGTCTGCACCTGATAAAACCCTGGTCATATCACTCATCTAGCCGGGAAGTCTGTGCGATTTAGACAAGAAAGTAGAACTTGATCGAGTCAGGATATATCCCCATAATCAGACCACTCTATTGTTAGGGAATATTGCTCATTATTCTGTAGGAAAGACATGGTTAAACTTTTTATATCATTCGCAACGGAAGAATTTGTCACCCCTGCTCACAACGAGATCTTAATAAAAATTGCGTCTATTCTTTCAGATAGATGTATCACCGGAAGCTTTCATCTGACCGGTGAATTTGCAAGATACCTGCGGGACAATCAGCGTTGCGACATTATTGAGGCTTTGCGGCAACATGAAATTGGCTATCACAGCAATACCCATGGCGCATATCCTTTTATCGGGAGCATATGCGAAAATAATACATGGGATTCCACTGTCGAAAAACTTATGCGCACGGAAGCCAAAGGCCTTTTGGACATCGAAAATATCTTTGGCAGGCGACCAACGTATTATGTCACTGAATTCACCAAAGCACCGCAACTCATCTACGCGTTGCGTTCTCTGGGAATTCATTTATTGGGGTTCTCTGACTTACCAGAAAGTGCTGAGGTGCCTTTCTGCTGGTATACTGGATCATTGTGCTACACCGGCCCTATGATGGGCATTGAATCTCCGCCGCACACAGACCGTTTACAGAATATGAAAGATAAATTTGACCTGCTATATCAACAGGAAAAAGCCAAAGGTCCAAATGGAGTAATCAAGCTTTTCAATCATCCCTACAAATTTGCATATAACAATACCGTCGCCTCCTGGGTCTCGAAAAATAAAATCTACCAGAGCTACAATATTCACACCCCCTGGATCGTGCCGCAGGAATCTCTATATCCCGAAAAAATTACCGCCAGTTTATTCAGCGAATTCGAAGATTTGCTCGATTATATTCTGGATAAAGACGACACAGAGTTCTTATCAACCTCCGACATCGCCCTGCCCTACAGCAATAAGCCACCGAGATTTATCCCTTGTGAGATATTCTCTGAACTACTCCAGCAAATCGACGACAACATTATTTGGCTAAAAGTCGGCGAAATGATTTTCGCGCCTTGCGAGATTTTTGCGTTAATGACATATGCCCTGAAATTTTATTCTATCTACCATACGCTTCCGGATTCGCTGCCTTTGCGCGATCCACTAGGCCCAGTTCTTCAATCACGCGCGCTAAATGAAGCCGTAGATGTGTCGATTGGTGTTATTATGGGAAATATCGCCGATATTGACCGAGAGCTTGAGTTTTCTCAGCAGTCACCTTGCGAAATGGAATTTTCAGATATTAAGATCCCTCTAGCCTCTGCTTATCTTGCATTCGCCAAGATGCTGCAACATCCAATTGCAAAATCCGGCGATCTAACTTTCCAACCAACCGGTCCTCTACCTGAAATAACATCCGACGACTATTTTGCGGCTCAGTTATGGACGAAAGAATCTTATCCTGCAGGTTTCACCGGGGAGAATATCTGCACCCATTGCCGACTACAGAGTTGGACCTACAAACCTGCCTCCTAAAAAGAGCCACCACCCCGCTAAGATCTAGTCATGTCTTTGCAATTCTTGTTAGCCAATTGCCGTAGCTAACGCGGATTCGCAACAGGACACAAATGCCCCGGAAAGAGCGCTTAATCTCCTCCCAGGGCTATTTGTGTTCGCTACCATTCGCTTGTTGGGGCCAACGCGCCAGTTGCTAATCCCCTCAGTCCTTAATCGCCTCTAACCCCTTATACCCGCTACTCTGCTTCGGCCGACGCGAATGGTGCGAGGGGCTGAGCAGCGCCGCTTGCTGGGCCGGCGTCAAATCGTCCCAGTAATCCGGCACCGGGCCGCGCAAGCCACCGCCACCCCACGCCATATGTCCGGCATTGTATTTGTAGAGGATGGCCCGCCGCTGGTGGTCCGCATTCCACGGCAGCGTCCCGTGGGTACACGCCTCGCTAAAAATTATCGCGTCGCCGGCCTTGGCGTTGATCTCTATTACAAACTCTTGGTACTGCTCCCATTTACGCATCTTCTCCGGGCACACCAGATTGGCCTTGTGGCTGCCCGGCACCACGCTGACCCCGCCGTCGCCCGGCCCCTCATCGGCGAGCATATATTCGATAACGCAGAGGCCAGTAAAGATCTTGCCCTCGCGGTAAAAATAGGGTGCATTGTCGAAACTGCCGTGCAACATGCCACCAGAACAACCCTTGTCCATCGCGATCAGCCCCGGCCCATGATCCAACCGCCAGCCTTCCCCGAGGATGGTGTTGAGATGCGGAATGGTCTTGGGGTGCGCCAGCATTTCCCGAAAAGGTTCACAAAAGGGCTTTTCCATTTCCAGTAAACCCGCCGTGTTCCCCAGACGCGTAGAGCTATTTTCGCCCTTCAAGGCCGCGGATTCGCCGAAATACTCCGGGCTTTGCGCGAGTTCCATCGAATCGATGGCGGCATTGGCCACCTCTAGTTGCTCTTTGCTCAGCACATCCCGGACCAGCAAAAATCCGGTCAGGTCGAAGAGGTATTTCTCGTCGACAGACATTTGCACCGTGTCCTCCGTGATCGAGCGCGATGTATTGGCGTCTGACTCGTGCATGACCGGAATCCTTTCGCAGTGAATTGTAAATTTCGACGCGATTCTTACGCCGACTATACTAGACGGGTAACCGCAAGCTGTCAACGTTTGCAGCCTGTCGCTTAGATGGGATGCCTAAAACGCGTCGTATAGCGACAAGTGCCAATTTCATTGCTGCCGTCAACGACACAGCGCAATCGCCTGGGACACTGTTTTTATGAGCTCTTCGAAATCACAAAAAGACAAGCGCGCGGCGTCTCGTTCTAGTCTCCAAGCCAAAACCAGCACGATCGCGCCCGACGGGTCAACCAACCTCATAGCCTTCGCGGCATGATCACCTGGCAACTCCGGCAGACCGAGATCGAGCAATACCGCGCGACCTGCGTCCGGGTGCGGTTCTGCAAAAGCTGGGGCAGTCGGCTGACATGCCTCGGTTCAGATGGACAACTAAAACAAAGGCCATGCCGCTGTCAGCAGGCATCGCCTTGGAAAATATTTCACAGGCTTCGAGCCCACCGGCCGATACGCGATGGGAAACGGACGCTCGCTGGTATTTTTTGTCGGCGTTATACGCTTGTCGGATTCCGTCTTTTTTTTGAGCCATCGCGATTCTTACCCGTCGGTAAGACCTTGGATATTCTGCTGTGCTCTATATGAAACCCCAACGCTTCGACAGAACATCAAAACCTCATCACTCTGCTAACCTATTAATTATATATACCCTGCACTAGTCCTATATATTGCAACAGAGTTAACCCAATTGCTTAAGTGCTCTATAAAACGCCGCATATCACCCCAATCCCACAATGCATAAGCACTCTATCAAAAAAATCTATCGCGCATCGCACCCGGCAAAGGACATATGCTCCCTCGCCACGAAAACTGGCTTTTCGGCATAGAGGTTACCCGTCTTCGCATCCACTTGACCGCAACAAAAAATACTCTCGTGACCTTCCGTGGTGACCTTGGTCGTCGTCGGGATATAGCGCAGCGTCAGCCCGACCCGCCATTGCTCGGTGTGATTGGCATTCGACCCATGAATGATCGTCGGGTTGTGGATCGAGACATCACCGGCCGCCAACTCCAGGTCCAGCGCCTGAGAATCGTCGATATCCTCCGGCCGGATGCCGATGCCGAGCACGTACTTTTCTTCGTCGAGATCGACCATCTCGCTGCGTTTGAGTAAGCGGTTGTTCTGGGTGCTCGGCAATACCCGCATACAGCCGTTTTCCACCGTCGAGTCAGTAGCCGCCACCCACAAGGTCGCAACTTCCATCGGCTCCAGCGGCCAATAGGATCCGTCCTGGTGCCACTGTACGGCTTGGCCGATGCGCGGCTTCTTGGCAATATAATGCGCGGCGAACATCGCCACGTCGTCGCCGAGGAATTGCGCGGCGATATCCACCAGGCGCGGATCGCAGACCAAGCGGTGGATAAACGGATCGGCCACCAGCAAACCGTGCCCCAAACGCTCGGGCCGCACATCCGGGTATTTCTTGCCAAGCCAGTGCACGTGATCCATCATTTCGCCGGCGAGGCCCTTGTCGATGGCCCCGCGGGCAATACAATAGCCGTGTTCGTCGTATTCCTGGCGCAGGCTCTTTTGATCTTCTGCCACAAATGCCGTCATCGCTGTCTCTCCTACAAAAATTCTCTATAAATACCCAATAATCGCGCAAGATCAAACGGTAATTTTGATTCGATTACCTTGCGGATCCGCGACCACGCTCTCATAATACCCGTCGCCCGTCGTGCGCGGACCACCGCTGCAGATAAAAGCATCTTCGACTAAGCGTGCAGTGATCTTGTCGACGGCTTCTTGCGAACCAACCGACATCGCGAGATGGGCGTAGCCCATAAATTCATCATCCGCCGCCGAATCCTTTACCGTATTCAAGCCTGGACGCTGTATCAATTCGAGACGCGCACTAGATGCGAAGGTCAAAAAATGCGCCTGCGTTTTCTTTTTCTCGTTAACATACTTTACATTGGCTTTCGCGCCAAAATGCCGTTCGTATAAATCCTTCAACGCTTCGATGTCTTGTGACCATAAGGCCACGTGTTCGATTTTGATAGTGCATTCCCCACAAAAGGAAAAAGGCGTATACCGCTACCGCAACAACGCGCCCGGCACCCGGTTCCAGACCGCCGGTTCCACATCTCCTTTATAATCGGCTACCAGCGGCGCAATACGCTGCCGGTCCTCCGCGCAAAGCTCTTGCAACGCCGCCGTATTCGTGCGCTCGCGATAACCGGCGCGTACCCGCTCGGACGTCTTGTCATAACACGGCAAATACCACAGGGTCAGTACCGTGCGACGCTCGCTGGTCTGGTTGGTATGGGCACTATGCAGCAGGCGCGCATCGCCGACGACGAGGTCTCCGGCGTTGGTTGACACGTCGATTTCGGCCGAGTGTTTTGAGAATAGAGGATGTCTATGGTCGTCGGTATGGCGAATATCAGAATCGTGCCCCTTACCCAAATGCTCGTGCAAATCGAAACGCCGACGATGCGATTTCGGGATGAGCCGCAAACAACCGTTCTCCACCTGAGTATCTGTGAGATAATACATAAAGAACAACTGGTGCGGCATGCGGTCAGCCGCCTCCGGCTCGTCCCAGAACACCCAATCCTGGTGCCAGTAGAGCGGCGTCTCGCCGCGTTCTTTGGCAATGGCGAAACCGCTCCAGAAGCGCGGCCGGTCAAAGCCGAGTCGGCTTAACACCGCGAGCGCGCCCGGCCAAGTGATCAGGTCGAGAAAGGCCGGGTCCTGGAATTGCATAAAAGCTAGATTGCCTTGGTTTGTATCTTTATGCTCCGTCTCATTCTCGTCGAGTAGTTTGTCCGAGGCGACGCGCAACCGCCGCAATAAATCGTCGGACAAGACATCTTCAAAAAGGCAATAGCCTTCCTTTATTAGCCCGTCTAGTTTTGGATCCATAATCTCATTTGTCTTTCACAGTAGTATCGCGAACATCTCTGCGTGTTTCGTTGACGCCCGTTTATCGAGTGGATACCTTAAACAATCATGGAAGAAACACCAAGCTATACCGGCCATCTGCTGCCCCCCGAGCCCTCAACCACCGACCTGCGATTGGCCTGCACCGACTACTCAGCCATCTGCCGGGCCAATATCGCCGCCGTCGCCGACCGCTTCGAGCAACGCGAAGACTACCCCTTTATAGATACCAAACTCGACCTCAAGACCGGCCGCGACTTCCGCGCTGATGATCCGATCCGCGGACGCGACGCGATCTACGGCTGGATCCAAGGACGCGGGCTTGAAGCGCTCGCCGGCCACGCCACCTGGCTAACTCAATACGACGATCTCGAATCGCAAGCGCTCGCCGCACGGCTGCGCGCCATAGCCGAACCTGTACTCGTCTCCCTGCGCCGGATGCGCGCGAAGAACGACGGCCACTTGTACTTCTTCATGCGCCCCGACGGTACCCCCTTTGCCCTCGACGACGACGGCCAACCTCAGAATATCCCCCTCGACGACAACGACGCCAGCAATTTCAGCGACCTGTTCTGTGCCAAAGGCATGATCGCCGGCGCACGCCTTCTGGCCGACGAGGCCGCCGAGCGCGAAGCGATCGACTACGCACAACGCGTCAGCGCCGATCTGTGGGCCCGGCGTTTTGTCAGCGACCAACAACCGCTCGACCCGACAAATCCTATCGCCCACGTGCCGGGCCGCTTCGACCACGGGCCGTATATGATCAGCCTCGGCACCTGCGCCTTGAACGCCGCCATCGGCGACACACAAGCCATCGAAGAGGGTTTGCGCCTTATTGATTATGAGTTGGCCTATTATGCCAACCGCAATGGACGGATCAGCGACTTTTCAGACGGGGATTTCTGGGAGTCGATCGACGACAAGGGCGCGCCCTACCGCGACGGCGAAGGGCGCGTGCTCTGTGACCCCGGACATTCGCTGGAATTTGTCGGGCTGGCACTGAAGTTCACCCGCGCCATGCGTGCCTCAGGCGCCGGACGTCCATCGCAACTGCGCATACTAGAGCAACACCTCACCCATATGCCGGCCATTCTGCGACAAAACTTCGCCAATGGCTTTTTGCCCGGACCAGGCGGGATCTGCAAGGCCTTCGACCTGGTTACGCGGCAACACCTCAATACCGACATGCCCTGGTGGAGCCTGCCCGAGACGATCCGCGCCGCCGCGCTCTGCTGGCGCGAATCCGCCGACGCGGAAACGCAGCAAGCCTGCCTGCAAATTTGGACCGCCTGCCACAACGCCTTCTTCACGCACTTCATTCGCCCCGAGGTGCATCTAATGTCGATACAGACCCGCTGCGAAGACGGCAGCGTCTCCGACTCCATCCCCGCCACCGCCGACGCCGACCCCGGCTACCACACCGGACTCAGCCTGCTCGACGTGATCGCCGCCGTGAACGAGTCAGTCGGCTAAATCACGCGCTAGGCACCATCTCGACCGTGCCGTTTTTCCGCGCCCGCTCCGCTGCGAAGACCATCAAATGGCTTTCCAACGTCTCGTCAGGGCCCGACAGGATACGGGTTGGGTCGCCCTCGGCCACCGCCGCAACAAAACACTGCATCAGGCCGTAGTCCCCCCCACCGTGCCCGCCGAGAATCGACGAATCGGTGGGATCAATCTCGATATCCCGGCGCTCATCGGTCAGAAAGTCAAAGACTTCGATCTTCTCGTCGTCGCTGAACAACTCGCCCTTGGTGCCAAAGATCCTCGTCTCGCGCCCCCGCCCCCGAGCAAACGCCGTCATCGTAAACGCCGCCGTTGCCCCACCCTCGAAGAGGAAATTGACGACTTGGTGGTCGACCACGTCGTTGTCGCAGTCGTAGACGCAACGGCCGTACGGTCCTTCGCGCAATGCTTGCAATACCGCCTCTTCATCCACGTCCGGCGTCAATACATCGACCGGCCAACCGGTCTGCCCGTCCCGCACCCGCCCCAAGTAAATCTTCTGCGCCGCATACGCGCACTCCGCCGCCAAGTCGCAGTCGAGACAGCGAGCGGCGGCGCCCACAGGTTTCTGCTCGGCGCGGAAGTGCTTGAGGTTACCGAAGGAGGAAACCTTTTTGCACGGCACCCCTAAGATATAGCGCAGCCAATCGACATCGTGGCACGACTTGGCCAATAACATCGCCGACGACTCTTCTTCATTGCGCCAGTTTCCACGCACAAACGAATGCGCCTGGTGCCAATAACCCACCGGCTCCAAACGCTGCACGCTGACGATATCGCCGATCGCGCCCTGATCTAAAAGCTGTTTGATCTTCTGGGTAACAATCGTATACCGCACAACGTGGCAGACCGCCAACATCACTCCAGCAGCCTTGACCGCTTGGTGGATCCGGCGGCAACCCTCCTCGTCTGGGGCCATCGGCTTTTCCAACAACAAATGATAGCCCTTCGCCGCAAAGGCCTCGGCCGGTTCGACGTGCATCGCGTCCTGGGTCGCGACGACCACCGCATCGGCGAATTTCTCCGCCGCCGCCGCCGCCCGCCAATCGGCAAAGGCGTTTTCCGGTGTAATATCGTATTCGTCGATCATGCGTTGGCGATAAATTTCCCGCGGCTCAGCCACGCCGACAATCCGCACCTCGTCGGGATGGGCCGCCGCGTAACTTGCATAGCCCGTGCCGCGGCTGCCCGCTCCAACGATGAGTAGATTTACAGGTGCCATAGATTCTCCGTTCGTTTATAGTAATAAACCGCACTTTAGCCCCACCGCTCGAACATTTGACCCACCCACATTCCTCTGACGTTGACCAGGCGGAGGGGATGGCCGCGCCGGGTATCTTTAGGCGGGCAGGGAAAAAAGGCCGAGGCGGGATGGGCTGCGGTGAGCCAGCGCGACGGCGCTGCGAGGGGCGACGGCCCGAGGGACTTTAAAAATACCCAGCGCGATCAGCCCCGCAACTTTCCTCCCATCATCAGAATTTTTAAGCACGCCTCCTAACAAAACTACATATCACCGACTAGCAATTACTTGCACGCACACCGGCTGCCCACCCTCGGCGATGCTGGCATTGGCCGCCGCGGCCAAAGAATTTGCCGACGTGACTTTTCTAAGCAAACCGCTGCGCAATCAGATTACATCCGCACCGTCCAGGATATGCTGAATTAGCCCTTTGGCGACCCTTGACATAGGTCGGACCGCAGTCCATACTTATGCGCGTACGCAACTCTAATTATATAATTATGTTCGCGGCTACCTAATAAACTATGTAGTGAGGAGGGTTTCCCTTGAAAGACTTTGAATATTGCGCACCCAAAACCTTGCGCGAGGCTGTGGCCCTCAAGGCCGAGAAGGGCGAGGCCGCACGCGTCCTGGCCGGCGGCACCGATCTTATCGTGCAATTGCGCGGCAAGCGTTTCACCCCTGATCGCGTTATTGACATCAAAAACATCGCTGACGCCAATGAACTGTCCTACAGCCCCCGCAAGGGATTGATTATCGGCGCGGGCGTGCCTTGTTGGCGTGTTTACAACGACGCCAAAATCGCCGAGCTCTATCCGGGGCTCATCGACTCGGCGGCCATTATCGGCGGTATTCAAGTTCAGGGTCGGGCCACTTTTGGCGGCAACTTGTGCAACTCTTCGCCCAGTGCCGACACCATCCCCAGCCTGATGACGCATTCGGCCGTCTGCAATCTCATCGGTCCCAACGGCAAGCGCAAAGTGCCTGTAGTCGACTTCTGCACCGGCCCGGGCCGCAATGTGCTCGAACCCGGCGAGATTCTGGTTTCTCTGCAGATCCCCGGCGTCAAAAAGAACACCGGCGCCCATTACCAGCGCTTCATCCCACGCAACGAGATGGATATCGCTGTCGTCGGCGTCTCCTCACAAGTGGTCCTCGCCAATCGCGGCAAAGAGTTCAAGGAAGCCCGCATCGCACTGGCCGCCGTCGGCCCCACGCCGATCTTCGCCACCGCTGCCGGTGAGGCCCTTGCCGGCCAAGCGGTCTCCGACGAAGCTATCGCAGCAGCAGCAGTAGCAGCGCAGAACGTCGCCACGCCGATTTCCGATATGCGCGGCCCAGCCGAGTTCCGCACGCACTTGGTCGGAGTATTGGTCAAGCGCACCCTCGCAGGCGCTATTGCCCGGGCCCGCGGCAAGTTCGTCGCCAACGCCGTGCAGGAAGCGGCGGGCTAGCGAACAGAGCGATACCGCGAGAAAAAGTCAATTTCAGGAATTCTCCGGCCGCCACACGCATCCGGTCGGTGACTTCGCCGCCAAAGTCGGCAAAGAAAGATCAATCGATGTCATCCACAGTGCGGATTCCGCCGGGCACCACTGCACCGTCACCATTTGCTACTGGGACGAGAGTTATCTGCAGGACTGACCCCGGGATCCACACCTCTGAATACGGAGACTAAAATGAGCAAAATACACGTCCAGACCACCATCAACGGGGAAGCGACAGAATTTCTCTGCGAGCCGCGCCAGAGCCTGCTTGAAGTGCTGCGCGAGACCCTCGGTTTTACCGGCACCAAAGAAGGCTGTAACGACGGCAACTGCGGCGCCTGTTCGGTCACCCTCGACGGCGTCCTAATCGACTCCTGCCTAATGCTCGGTGTCGAGGCCGAAGGCAAGTCCATTGGCACCGTCGAAGGCCTGGCCAGCCCCGAAAGCCTACACCCGATACAACAGGCGTTCCTCGAGCATGCCGCCCTACAATGTGGTATCTGCACCCCGGGCTTCCTCGTCGCCTCAAAAGCCCTGCTCGACCACAATCCCGAGCCCTCCGAGCACGAAATACGCCACTGGCTGGCCGGCAATCTGTGCCGCTGCACCGGTTATGACAAAATTGTCCGTGCCGTACTCGAAGCCGCGCAAACAGTACGCGCAAGCGCCTAAACTTTATCCCAAAGGAGGTACGCCATGTCTGCTGGAAACGGCTATAAAGTCATCGGCACCCGTCCCGTCCGCCACGACGGTGTCGATAAAGTAACCGGCCGTGCCGTCTATGGCGGCGATACACGGCTGCCTGGCCTGCTCTACGGGCAGGTCCTGCGCTCGCCGCACGCGCACGCGCGCATCAAATCCATTAATATTTCTAAGGCCCAAGCCTTACCCGGCGTCAAGGCGATACTCACCGGTGCCGACCTGCCCGAGACCGGCGATACCATCGTCGACCTCGGCGAGGGGCCAGCCCGGCTCAAATTCATGAGCGACAACGTGCTCGCCACCGACAAAGTACTCTATAGCC
>DQLG01000684.1 GCA_015660315.1 Candidatus Latescibacterota bacterium | reverse complement strand
TCGCCGCCCGGCGGATAACCGCCTCGAGCCGCAAATCTGGGATAAAGACCTGACCTGCGGTGGTATAGAGACTGACCTGCACCCCCCGGCGCACCAGCGCCGGCAAGTGCTCATCGAGCGCCGCCGTCGCAAGCGGGTTGCCCGACAACTCGACGCTCTGCAATTGCCGCAGCTCCACCAGCACCGAGATATCGCGGATACGATTGCTGCCTAGGTTGAGGACCTGCAGGCTGCTGAGCGATCTGAGCGACGCGACACTGCGCAATAAATTGAAATCGAGATTGAGGTGGGTGAGACGGCTAAGGGGCGCTATGGCCGTCAGGCTAAAGACCCGATTGTCCGCCAGATCCAACACCCGCAGCGAGTCCAATGCCCGCAACGGTGTCAGGTCGCGCACCTGATTGTGCGCCAGGCGAAGCTGCCGCAAATCGGTCACTTGCCCTATCCCCTCTAAGTCAACGATACCCCGCTCGGTCGCGTCGAGGGTTTCCAGCGCGGAAAGCACCGCAGGCTCCAACACCCCCCGCGGCCGCCCGAGCGCCGAGCGCACCGCCGCTTCGAGCGCGGCGTCGGCAAAGAAGCTGTGCTCAAAGCCTCTCACTGTAGTCGCATCGAGCGGCACCCGGTTCCGCTCGCCGCAGCCGAGCAGCCCCATTGTCGCGCACAGTAGCAGTGCCGCCAAAATTTTCACGCTATTGCACCCCCGCAAAGATTGTCATAAAACCGCGCGTATTGGTCTGAGTCGCTTCAATCTCAAAACGGCGGCGCGTCAATTGCAGTCCGGCCAGCGTCGTCAGGCGATAACCCAAATACTCCGAGACGTTACTCAGCTGCAGCGCCGCCACCAGCCCGTTGAAACTGTTCTCGGCACCCGGCGGCGTCGGGTCCCGCAGTTGCGAAAAAACCTGGTATTCGAAACCGCCCTCCAGATAACTGCGACGCAATACCGGCACTCGCGCCAGCGCCATAAAAAACTGACTCCATTCGCGAGCCTGTATCTCTTGCGCCAGCGTCGGCGTCCGCCGCAAAAACTCGCTCTTCCATCCCGGCAGCAGCGTTATGCCCCCTAGGTTCAAACGGTATTCGACTTTGTTCACTATGCCAAAAAATGAGGCCTGGTCGCGCAAACCTCGTAACGCCAAAAAACGCCGCTCTAATCGCTGGTGATGGAATATCCACTTAAACTTGTGATCTATTTTTAAACCCCGCATCGGTTCCAAGCCCCAGCCGACAAATGAAGTATTAATCCAGGTGTCGGGCGCCGCCAGCGGATCACGCACCGGGAATAGGTCGCCGCGTGTATTGGGCGGTTGCAGCCACTGCAATAAATCGTCGCGTATCGAGTCTTCGACCCGGCGCAAATCCTCAAAGACCCGCACCTGCCCCCAACGCCCGAAATCGCGATCGGCTAGCCCGAGCAAATACACCGCCCGGTTGTGCCCGTCGGCGGCGATCTGCTCGACCCTTTGCACACCCAGCGTCAGCCGAACGCCCGGCGCCAGGAACGCACCTCCATAGATATTAAAGCCCTCGCGGTCGCGCTTGTAGGGCAGATCCGCCACCTCATCGTTTTCAAAGCGGTCGATCCAACCATTGTGATTCTGGTCGATGCCATAGAGAAACTCCGGCCGATCCGTGTGAAAACGCAGGAAAGGCTCGTTGTAATCCGGTACCCGGTTAGGGCTAATCTCGCTGTCATTCTGGTTGAAATCAGAAATGAAATCATTGTTCTCGTCCCAGCCCGGAAAGATCTCTCGGTCACCGAATCCCCACCCCTTGCGCCGCCAATCAGGCCGACGGTCCTGGTCGTCGTTGTCATCGACAAATTCGTAGCGCTGCAGGTCGCGACCGTATTCGATCCGCCCCGTCTCGTCGACTACATCCATCCCGGTCGTATAACCGGGGTCGACGCTAAAAGCTTCGAGCTGCACAAAATAGGGGTAAGTCTTTTTCGACAAATTTCCCATCCAGGCCTGGGCCTGCTCGCTAGCGACGTGGTGTTGCTCCAGACGGGGGTTGGGATACTGGCGGAAGCGGTGGTTGAGATCAACTTCGAGATAACCTTCCAGCCCTTCGAGATCGGTGAGCTCCAACGTAAAACCAACAATCTGATTGGCGGTGGGCAGACCATAATCGAGCACTACCACTTGCTGATTTGAGCCGTCGCGCACATTGCCCTCGGCCCGGGCCATCGGCAAAAATATCGGCGCGCCCGCGGTCGCGACCGGCCCGCCCAATCCCGTCTGCCGGTCTGAGGCCATTTCAATCGCATAATCGTTGGCTACCACCAACTCGACCGTCGCCGATTCGATCTGGCTGGGGTCGGGGCCGGTATAGGTGAAATGCGTGAGATCGAAGCTCAGACGGATCACTTCGTTGCCGTCGGCAGCGAGAAAGCCGCGGCGCTGGAAACCTCCTTCGACCTCCGCGCGAAAACCGATCTCCGAACCCCGGGTCTGGTTGCCGTCAAGGTCGCGGATGAGTATATCGCTGGCAAAGAGCGCGCC
>DQLG01000371.1 GCA_015660315.1 Candidatus Latescibacterota bacterium | reverse complement strand
TGGCAAAAGTGCGGACGTCCGCACTTTTGGCCGGGTAATGGACGATGCCATTACACGACATCAATTTGCGGCAGAATGGTAGTCGGGTAGGTCGTAGGTCGGGCGATGCGCAAAGCGTTTGAGCTTGAGGTGCAGATGTGCTTTTGCGGATCGGTCGAGCTCGATGCAGACGTGTCGTCCATCGAGTGCTATATCCTCGCCGTCAACCCGGGCGCTGGTGAACTCGTGCTCGGCGAAGGTCCCGGCTTGGATCAGCACGCGGTGACTCGATACCGGGTCGGTGTTGACGAGTGTGAGCTCGATGCTATCAGCGCTTACGTATTCCGCAAGCGCCGCGACATGCCGGGGCAAGCCCGGTCGCTTCAGCATCGGGTCGAAGTAGCGCACATGCGATAGCAGTAGGCCGCCATTGTACATCGCGGCGGGCGTACCCATGCCCATCTGCAGCAGACCTTCCGGCACGACGGGATTCAAATTATGAAAGTGATAACACTCGCGCGTTTCGGGGTCGCTGTCATCGGCGTAGAGGCGGTCGAGGCTCTGTAGGATGCCGGTGTGCGTCTCCTCTATCATTTGTTGGGGATAACTAGCGTGGAGCCCTTCGATAAAGGCGAGCCACGCGGTGGGCGGGCAAGGACCCGCTTTGCCAGCGTGCCAGGAGGGCGAGGTGGTTTTGAAGCCTACGCGATCGGGGAAGATCTCGTCGAGCCGGGCCAGGTCCTCGTCGCTCTGGCTCAAATAATACAGATGGATATAATAGAGCGGATCGGGCTCGCGGTAGTCGAACCAGCCCTGGTCGCCGTGCCGCGCCGGCACTTTGATTATCCCGTCTTCTTCGCGGCGCAAATCCCACAGCATATCCAGTTGCGAGCGGCAGAGGTCGAGCCAGGAAAAGTCCCCGGTCATCAATGCCGCGCACGAGCCGGCGACATAGGACGGCTCGACGATCATGCGCGCCCCGTGCGGCCAGCGCCAGCCGTAGTAGCCGCCCCACCACTTGCCATTCATCAGCTCACCAATTTCGCCATTGGGTCCGATATTGTCGGGTACGATGCCACCGTTTTTGTCACGGTGGTCTATCCAGGTTTGGATATAGTCGAGCACCCAGTTTTTGTATTTGTCGTCGCCGGTGTAGATATAGGCGTGGGTGACCATGCTAGTGGAGTGGAGATTGAGCGGCACGTCGTTTTTGGTCATGCGGCTGTTGATCAACGACAGCACGCGCTCGAAGACTTCGTCGTCGGTCCAGTCGGCTTTGACGTGAGGGTCGGTGGCGTCGAGCCCTTCCATGTCTTCGAAGGGGGCCAGGTAGTGGGCGAGGATCGGGCGGTGGTACTCCCAGTCTACCTGTGTGGTTGCGAAACGCGGTCCCTTGCTGCCGTTGAGCGGAGAACGCAGCTTTTTGCGTTCGGGGTCCCAGTTGGGGGCATGGGGATCTTCGCCGATATACATCGCGGCGAAATCGAGTGCCTGTTGGCGGTAGCGCTCGGGATCGGCGAGGGCTAGGTAGTAGTGGTAGGTATAGCTCTCGCTGTGGTGGAACCAGTCGAAGCCGGTAACAAAGCCGCGCTCGACGGTGCCAAAATTGGTGTATTGGCGGGTGATCGCCTCCCATTCCTTCTGGCCCAGTTGGTGAATATAATCGTTGCCGCCCAGAAGATAGAATAGCGGGAAGGAGAGAAAGCTCTCGTAGCCGTTGTCGGTGCCGTCCATGCTGGTCCACTCGCTGCGGAAGACGAGTTGGCCGTCCTCGTGCGTCGAGTGCTCGACGAAGGGCACGGCGGCGCGATCCATTAGATCGATGAGCGCGCGTTGGCGTACAGCCCAATTGGGCGGAGTGGCGCGGTTGGTGGCGGTGAGGGTCTGCATGGCTTAGAGCTGTTCTATGCAGAAGTTGGAAAAGCGAATCCAGTGTTCGCCTTCTTCGGGACCATTGTAACACTGGATGCTGAGCTGGTCGTTGTTGGGGGCGGGCAGGTCGCCGGTCTCTGCCGTTTGGAATTCGCTTTCGCCTTCGGGGCGGTACTGCGCTTCCCAAGAATTTGCGGTGACGATTAGGCGCAGTCGCACGCTTTGCGTCGGCATTTCTTTGCGGCCGGGGATGATGAAAAGGCCGCCGTCGATCAGTTCTTTGACCAGCTTGAAGACGGGTTTGCCGTCGACATACCAGGTGATGCCGGCTTGCTCGTATTGCTGGATGGGGTGCGTGTGATTAAGGACGTCGACTTCGATGGCGTAGGTGCCTTGCGAGCGGTCGGGCGCCGGACGCAGGAGGGCGTTTTGCACGTCTTCAGCTTTGCCGGGTTCGACGCGAATATCTAGGCCTTCTTGGGTGGAGCGCCAGTAGGTGGGGTGTTCGCGCAGCCAGGTCCAGCCGTCGGCTAGGGCGTTTTTGAGATCATCGGTGAAGATGGATTGTTCGTTCTCGTTAGACATAGTGTGTGTGCCTCCTAGTTGTCTTGAGTGCGTCTCACGTTGCGGAACAGGGGGCCTCTTCGGGGTCCTGCCTAGGCTTGTTGAGGTGCGCGGCGTCGCGCGTGGCAGAGCTACCTTGACGGGCGATGGGAGTGGAGCGATATAGGTTCATGCTGTCGTGGGACTTTGGTTGGCTTTGCTACACGACGGTCCCCTGTCCCTTCGCTGCGTCGGGTGGATGGGAAAATATCAGGGTATAGTTAGCTATAAGTGAGGAGTAAGTCAACTTATATAAGTTGGTTTTTTATTGCATTGATTACGTTGTCGATGTGGCGGACGCCCTCGTTGCCGGGGCAGAGTTTGTCGGTTAGGCCGATGTGTTCTAGGTGTTTTTTGGCCAGGGCGCCGACGAGGTAGATGCCGGGTTTTGTTTTTGACTCGAAAGTCGATTCGTCGTGGGATGTGTCGTCGCCGAGGACGCGTTGTAGGAGCGGTTCGTCGGGGCGGTGGCCTAGAAGCATGAAGCACTGGTCGAAGAGCCATTGGCGTTTGCCGTCGGGTGTTTGAATTAAGGCGATTTTGTCGGCGAGGGAATAGACTTTGCTCTCGGGGAGGATCTCGGTGTTTAGCAGTTTGGCGTCGGGTTGGCCCCATTTGGTTTTTTGGTCGTGGAGGGTTTGTTCGATTGCGTCGAGGGGCTTGTTGGTTACCCAAAGCACTTCGTTGAACGGGCAGAGGGCAGTGATACCGTCGGCGGAAGAGAAGCCGCCGCCGATAAAGAGCAGGCGCTGGTTGCGGATGTGCTGCCATTCAGCAAAATAGTGGTGTACCGTGGGGGCCTGTTCGCCGGGGATGCTGAGCAGGTTTGGCTTGTCATAGGCACCGGTGGCGAGCACGACGAGTTTGGCTTTATAACGGGTATTGGCGTCTTTTTCGCGGACGGAAATTACGAAGTTGCCTTGCTGGCCTTGAATATCGCTGAGGGTGCTGTGGGTTTTGATCGGGAGCTTGTATTTTTCGGCGAAATCCACGTAGCTCTGGATGAGCTCTTCAATGGTTGAATGGTAGTCGTCGCCTTGTTGGGCCAGGAGCGGGTCGTCCGGGTCGAGTACGATATAGGGCAGGGGCGAGTGCACCGTCATGGCGGGCATATAGGTCGTGAGGTTGTGGCAGATTTCGCCGCGTTCGAGCCCCAGGGCATTGATGCCCATTTCCTGCAGGACTTTGAGTACGGCAAGTCCCCAGCCGCCGCAGCCGACGACGACGACTTCGTAGGTTTGTAGTTGATCGATTTCATTGACAGTCATAGTGGAATCTATTTAGCTATTGGCAGGGCGTTCGTCAACTGTAGAGGATCGGGCGATAAAGTCTCGTATTTGTGCAAGGTCTCTGGATTTAAGGCTTTCTTCAGCGGCATTTTTGACTTCATTTTCTTTTATGAAAGATCTCTTATTTACGAAGTAATTCTTCCAGCACTATCGCCACGCCGTGGGATTTGCTGACGGTGGGTGAGAGTATATTGGCGCGGGTGCCGCGATCGGTGGGTTGGACTTTGCAATCGGGCGGCAGGCGTCAAGCGCGTCGAGGGTGCGCACGGAAATGCGGCCGTCGCTTTGGGAGCGTGTGCGGTCTAGGTCGATCAGGGCGATGCGGCCGTCGATGGGGTTTACTCCTCTCGCAGCGGGTCTCCCGAGCAAACGTGGAAGTGCAGGTGTTTGGAATCTTGGTATTCGCCGAGGTTGGTTAATACTCGGCAGGCGCCGTGCTGCTCGGTGATCTCAGCGGCGAGTTGGCGCACGACTTTAATGATCTTGGCTAAAAGGATCTCGCCGCTGTCGCCGAGATCGACCAGTGAGGGCGTATGCGCTTTGGGGATGACAACGAGATGCACCGGCCAAAAAGGACGGCTGTGGTGGAAGGCGAGCACCTCTTCGGTTTCGGCGACGACATCGACGGGTAGCTTGCCGCTGAGGATCCAGTCGCAGTAGATGTCGTTGCCTACATAGGGCTCGTGCGCCATTTAATTTTCTCCCAATAAATAGCGATCAAACCATTTGCCCGTTGCGTCGATATAGCTGGGCATATCGCCCGCGCCGCCAAAATCCGGCCCATGGCCGCCGCCGGGCACGCGGATGAGTTTGACGTCGACGCCGGCTTTTTCGAGGGCTCCTTGCATCATCGGCGACTGCTCGTAGGGTACCTGCGGGTCGGCGTCGCCGTGCAGGAGTAGGTGCGGCGCGGTTTGCGCGGTGACATGCAGGGCGGGAGAGGCGGCGGCTTTGGTTGCGGCGGAGACCTCGGTCCCTTGTCCGTCAGCGAAGAGATTGCGGCCGACTTGGTCTCGCAAATCGAGTGGGGCCGCGCGCGCGACGACGCATTGAGCTTTGGCCGATTCGCGTTCGACGGGGTCTTCGTTGTTGAGGTCGCCTACGCTCGGGAAGGTGCCGAGCGAGCTGACTAGGTGGCCACCCGAAGATCCACCGAGTGCGCCGATTTGCTCGGGATCAATGCCGTACTCGGCGGCGTGATGGCGCACAAAGCGCATCGCCCGTTGTGCGTCTTCGACTGGCCCCGGATAGGGGAAGCGGGGCACGGCACGGTGGTTGATGGAAAAGACGGTGTAGCCCCGCTCGACCATCGCCTGGCCCCATATATCGTACTGCCCGCCCTCTTTTAATGGTGGTGCGTTGTAATTGGTCGGCCGGCGCCAGCCGCTGCCGGAAATGAAAATGATGCCGCGTCGATTGCTTGTCTCGCCGGTATGCACGTCCATCAGCAGAGCCAGGCCCGAATACATACCGTAAATGATATTGCTTTGCATTGGCATTGTTTTACTCCTCTTTTAGGGCCGCGCGGTCTTCGGCAATCATCTTGGCCCAGATTGCTCGTTCGCGTTTTTCGAGCTCATCGTCTTCGCCGAAGAGGCGCAAGACTCGGCGGTCGTTCTTGGCACGGGCTTCGTCCTTGATCGCCTCGATCAGTGGATGGCGAAAGGTGTCGCGGTGCGGCAGACCGAAGCGTTGGAAATAGGCGCTGATAAAGTAGCGGATCTCGCCGGAGGTGTTGATTGAGCCGGCGTGCAGGATCTCGTTGTGGGTGTAGACCATATCGCCGGCTTTTAGCTCGACCAGTTTTTCGTTGGTCTGTGGATTTCCAGCGTCTTCATCAAGGATAAAGGCGTAGTCGAGGTGCGAGTCGACGAGGATACGCAGGTGGCCGGTCTCCTCGTTCATGTCTTGCAGATAGGTGATGCAGTTGCAGGCGGTGGGTGCGGTGTAGACGCGGTCTTCGAGGTGGTGGCTGTTTCCATGTCGGCCCCAGACGCCGGAATAGTTGAAGGCGTCGCGGTGCCAGCGGTCGACTTTTTTGCGCTGGTTGGGTGTGCGGCTGGGATAGCCGGTAATCTCGTAGCCGTCGAGCTGCACGAAGGGGCCCATGACGTGTTCGGCGTAGTCGAGCAGGGTGGGGTTGAGCAGGTGTTTTTTGAAGAAGGGGCCGAGTTGCTCATCGGCCAGCACATTGGCGATGGATGCGCGGATGCGATCGGGGTGTTGTGTGTGGCGGCGGCGGAATTCGGCGTCGACAGTTTGGCGGATGTGTTGCAGGCGGTCCGGGGGCATGAAGTTTTGGAAGATGGTGTAGCCGTTGCGGCGGTATTCGCTGAAGTGGTCTTCGATGGAGCGGTGCATGGTTTGGGCTCTTTCTCAAGGGTTATACTGCAGTTGACGGCTTGCCTTGTTTTCCCCCAGATACTCATTCTCGCCGATCAGAAAAAAACAAAATCGTCGGAGTCTTCTCTGACGACGGCTGATATCGCATGGGCGATCTGGCCGTGCTCTAGCCGTGCTCTAGCCGTGCTCTAGCCGTGCTCTACTAGACCGCGGTCTAGGACCGTTTCGCCTTTATTGCAATGGGATGTTTGCTTTATCGACATAGTGTCGGATCTATCTATTAGATAGAATCAGACCCGACTGTCCACACACAGATTTAACAGACAACAATCAAGTCCTATACGTCTTTCCCGTTCGCTTCCTTGATCGCCGCCAATACGCGTGCGGGATTTAGCGGCAGATCGTCGACACGCACGCCGATCGCGTCGTAGAGCGCGTTGGCGATGGCGGCGAGCGGCGGTACGATTGGGACTTCGCCGACGCCGCGCACACCATAGGGATGCCCCGGATTGTGGACCTCGACGATCACGGTGTCGATCATCGGCAGGTCGAGCGCGGTGGGCATGCGGTAGTCGAGGAAGCTGGAGTTGAGCATCTTGCCTTCTTCATCGACGAAATATTCTTCGCTGAGCGCCCAGCCGATGCCCTGGGCTGCGCCGCCCTGGATCTGGCCTTCGACATAGGACGGGTGCACGGCCTTGCCGGCGTCCTGCACGGCGGTGTAGCGCAGGATTTTAACCTTGCCGGTGTCGGGGTCTACTGCGAGATCGACGATGTGGGTGGCGATGGTCGGCCCGGCGCCGGAAGGGTTGACACCGGCACTGGCGACGATGGGGCCGCCGGTGCTGTTTTGTTGCGCGGATAGCTCGGCGAAAGTCAAGGTTTCGTTGTTCTCGGCACAGTGGGCGGCGCCCTTTTCGTAGGTGATCTTATCGACTTCGGTTTCCAAGAGTTGGGCAGCGCGGGCGATGAGCTGGTTTTTCATATCGCAGGCGGCCTCGTAGGCGGCCCAGCCGGTCTTGAAGGTTACGCCGCTGCCGGCCGAGTTGGAGGTCTGTCCGATCGAGTCGGTATCGGCGATTTGCGGTTTGACCTTTTCGACGGAGATGCCCAATACTTCGGCGAATTGCTGGGAGATTGAGGTGCGGGTACCGCCGATGTCGGGCGAGCCTTCGGCGAGGTTGACGGTGCCGTCGACATTGAGTGTGGCGACGACGCTGGAGGGGCCGGAGCCGTTGCCCCAGTAGCCGGAGGCGACGCCGCGACCGCGATAGGGTCCTTCGAGTTTGCTGTGGTAGTGTGGATGGTTTTTGGCGGCTTCGAGGACTTCGATAAAGCCGATTTTGGGCATCAATGGGCCGAGGATGCGGCGGGTGCCCTCGCGGGCGCTGTTTTTGATGCGTAGGTCGATCGGATCCATTGCAAGTTTCTCGGCCAATTCGTCGAGTGCGGTCTCGAAAGCCAGCGCCGCCGGCGGTGAGCCGGGTGCGCGGTAGGCGGCACTCTTGGGGGTGTTGACGACGATGTCGAAGCCCTCGATACGGGCGTTGGGAATATCGTAACCTGTCATGATACAGCGCTCACCGCCGCCGACCGAAGAGCCGGGGAAAAAGCCGGCGGTGTAGATCAAGGTCGCGTCGGCCGCCGTTAGCCGGCCGTCGCGCGTTGCACCGAGCTTGACGCGGATGCGGGAGCCGGAGGTCGGTCCAGTGCGTTCGAAGACTTCGGTGCGGGTCATCGTCAGCTTGACCGGGGCGTGGGCTTTGCGGGCCAGGGCCGCGGCTACCGGTTCGACATAGGCGCGCAGCTTGGCGCCGAAGCCACCGCCGATTTCCAGTGGAATGACTTTGACGTTGGAGACGGCTATGCCGAGTGCGCCGGCGGTGAAGTCGCGGATGCTGAAATGGCCCTGGCTGCTCGACCAGATCGTCAGGTTGCCGTCGTCGTGCCACTGCGCGGTGCCCGAGTGTGGCTCGATATACCCTTGGTGCACGGGCACAGTGGTGGTTTCGCGTTCGACGATGACCTCGGCCTCGGCGAAGCCCTGTGCGATATCGCCGAGCGTCGATTCGGAGCGGTTGGCGATGTTTTTGGAGGGTGCGTCGCCGGTGACGGGCGAGTGGGCGGGCAGATGCTGGTGCAGCACGGGCGCGCCTTCGCGTACGGCCTCTTCGGCGGTGAAGACGGCGGGTAGCACTTCGTAATCGACTTCGATTAGATCGAGCGCTTCATCGGCAATATGTACGCTGGTGGCGCAGACGGCGGCGATGGGGTGGCCTTTGTAGAAGACTTTGTCGCGGGCGAGCACGTTCATGAGTTTGAAACCGAAGTCGGCGTCGGCGTCGGGTAAGGGCGCGAGGTCGTCTGCGGTAACCACCGCGCGCACGCCGGGCAGGGCCAGCGCCTTGCTGGCGTCGATGGAAAGGATGCGGGCATGCGCGTGCGGGCTTTGCAGCGTACGGGCATAGAGCAGGCCTGGCAAGCGGATATCGGCGCCGTAGTGGGCTTTCCCGGTGACCTTGTCATGGCCGTCATGGCGGATCGGTCGTTTGCCGACGGTGTCGTACTCGCGTGTGGAGAGGACGATATTGTTGGTATCGGTGGTCATGGTATACTCCGTTATATCCAGTCGCCGCAGTTGATTGCCGCGAGCAGTTGTGGGTCGCCGTAGCGCACTGCGCTGCGGCCGAGTTGTATCCAGCCGACACTGCGGTCGGGGTTGAGAATGAAAATAGCGGGTATCAGCTCCTGGTTTTTTTTGCTGAGGACCAGTTGCATCGACGTGCCAATTTCGAGGTTATTGTCGGGAATAAAGGGATAGGGAAAACCGGTGTTTTTCTGTATCGCCCTGAGTTCGTCGGCGGGCCCGGGCGAGAGCACGAGGAAACTCACCGAGCAGTGCTTGATCCGGTCGAGTTGTTTTTTGATGCGTATGATTTGTTGTTGGCAGACCTGGCACCAGGTGGCCTTCAGCGTCACGACAACGACGCGTTGGTTTTTGGCGAGTTTGGCGACGTTAATTTTTTTGCCATTTGCCGCGACGACTTCGGCTGGGAATTTGATATTGGGCAGGGGGGCTTCCGCGGCTTGGTGGGCGCCTAATAGGAAGGGGAGCAATAGCAGCGGGACGAATCTGCTCATGAGCGTTTTCTCGAAGTACTGCGGCCGGCCTTCTTATACGTTCCCAATATCTCTGTCAGTTCGGCGACGACCCGGGGGCGGACATCCCACAGGTTGTGTTGCTCGCCGGGGTCGTCAAAAAGATGGTAGAGTTGGCCGGGAGTCCCGGGTACGGGACCTGCGCCCATCGGCGGCGGCCAGCCGCCTGAGCCGGTCGTCTCGAAAATGCATTTCCACTCCGATTGGCGCAACGAGAAAACGCCATTGCCCGAGTGATGCACCAGGTCGGGGCGCAGTGGTTTGCCGATTCGCTCGCCGCGCAACGCTGGGCAGAGATCGAAACTGTCTTCGGCCGCGTCTTCGGGCAGTTCGTAGTGGCAGATGCCCGCCCAAGTGGCCATAAAGTCCGTCAGACAGACCAATTCGCCGCAGGTCGAGTGCGCGGGGATATGCTCGGGCCAGCGGGCGAGCAGGGGTTCGCGGTGCCCACCTTCCCAGATATGGGCTTTGTAACCGCGCAAGTCGCCGCAGGAATGATGACCGTAGGTATTGTAGGAGACTGGACCGGTGCGGTCGCCGGGCAATGCGCCATTGTCGCTGGTGACGACGAGCAGGGTATTGTCGGCCAGGCCGCTGCCTTTGAGCGCGTCCATCACCTGGCCGACCATCCAATCGAAGAGCCAGACCAGGTCACCGCGCGGGCCGGCATCGCTTTTATTGCGGGCGAACTCGGGCACGACGCTTTCTTCGCAAGGTTCATGCGGGGCGTCGGAGCAAAGGTAGAGGAAGAAGGGCTCTGCTGAGTTTTGTGCGCGCTGCTCGATATATTCGACGGCTTTGCGGGCGATCTCAAGGTCGGCGTTCTGATGGCGCCAGCTGGGAGCCATCATGCCTGGACGGCTGGTAAAGACGGGGTCGTCATGGTATACGCTCGGTTCGACGACGAAGCGGTCGTTCTCGATAAAACCATAGGGCGGCTGGCAGGTAGGGCAGCCGGAGGTGCCGTAGAAGTAGTCAAAGCCGAGTTCGGTGGGCCCGCCTTTGAGGGGTTGAGAGAAGTCGATTTTCTCTTCGAATTCGCGCTCGGTGTTTTCCCAGGGCAGGGGTCGGTCGA
>DQLG01000469.1 GCA_015660315.1 Candidatus Latescibacterota bacterium | reverse complement strand
TTGTGCGAGAAAATCCGCCCGTTCCAACGTCGATTGCATGGCCGCCCGCTGGACATCTGTAAAAGGCCGCCCCTGCATCTTAATAGACCAGGCCCACTGCACCGTCGCCCATAAATCCCCCCGCCGCGTAAAAGGGGTTTCGAGACGGGCGGCGTGGTAATATTGCTGCGCCCGACCGAAATCGCGCTGCTCGAAAAGTTGATCCGCTACAGTCAACGCCAAGGATATCTGCTTGTCCTGTTGCGTCCACGCCTTGATACCGCTTTGCTCGGCGGGCACCAGACGCTGCCATTCCATGGCGGTCAATTGCTGTAGGTAACGCGCGTTATGGGCATTGTAGAGGTCCATCGGCTTTTCTCGCAACATATCCGCCATCTTCCGGTGTAATATCACCCGCTCCGCCGGCACATCACCCAATTGACGGCGGTACTCGTCATCCTTGCGCAGCAGAGTAAGGTCTAACTGCGGTCGCGTATTGGATGCCAATTCGCCGAGGCTACCGAGAATCACCCGCGCCAGCAGGGCCTGACCGGGAACCGAAAAATGCACATGATCCACCGCCCACTGCCAACCCACTCCCTGTGGCGGGGCCGCCGCCGCAAAGGCAGCCTCTACATCCGCCAAAATCGCCCCCGATTCCCGCGTCTGGCTGCGTATAATCTCGCTATGGACCGTCGGCGCTCTCCAGGGCATAGTATCCAGGTCGCGGGCTTTGCGAAACGCCACATGGGCCTCATCCTGCCGATCCAAACGCTCTAACGCACGGCCGCGCAAATACCACAGCCAGGCGTGCTCAGCAGACAGGGCCGCCGCCTGATCCAATAGCGACAGTGCTTTCTCCGCCACTTCTACCGCAACATAATCCCCCGTCAGACGTACGGCCGCACCTTCCATGCGTTCAGACCACTGCCGCCCTGGTGCCCCCCCCAATGCCACCGCAGAAGACCCAACGGGAGCAAAACCCGCATCATTAGCCGCCAAAGTGCACAGTATCAGCGGTACGCCGACGCTTTGGCACGTCTTGGCGATCTGACGCACATTTTCCCGCAAATGTACCTCAGCCGCCCGGCGGCGGGAGCTATCGACAGGCACTTCTCCGCGTTGCGCCATCAGTTTCAACAAATCCGTCGAAGAGCCGCTCCCATCGAAATAATCCGCCGCTCCCTGCACCAACTGCGCCAGGTGCAATTGGCGCAAGGCATAATCGAGCCGATTGTATCTCGGCGTTTCATAATCCCCCACGCCATAAATACCGTAAAATTCATTGTGCCCAGTGTAGACCACCACCAGATCCGGTTCCAACACCAAAGCGTCAGCGACGACCTGTGCCACGGCGAAGCTGGCGATGGAAGTTATGCCCAGATTGAATACTTCCACCGTCCTGTCGGGCAAGGCGTCTTGCAACATCGCTTCGAGAAAAGATGCGGCGGCCAGACGACGGGGATGCGGAAATCCCTGCACGGTGGAAGCGCCGACAAAAACGACGCGATAGAGATTAGCAGGGGCAGGTTTGATAAAAGAACGCTCCGCCATCTGGCCGGCGGCGGCCAGTCGGCCCTGCTGATCGAAGAAGAAGCGCTGAGAATAAAAACGATTGACCGCGTGCAGCACCTTGCCTGCCTGCTCGGCCCGCGCGACGACTAACGGAGCCGGCCCTAACCCCGGCACGAACCGCAGCAGGCCCTCTACCCCGACCACCAGCCCCAGACCGGCCAGCGCGGTCAACAAACGAAGTATCCAGACCCTATTTGACTGTGGTTGCGCCAAGTGAATTGCCTCCGGACACGGCTCGGTGTGGGATCAATGGTTTATCTCGTCGTGTAGGGCATGCAAGCGCGGTTCGAAGGGGAAGTCCGACAGTGCGCGATGATACGCCGCGTCCGCCTCAGCATATTGTCGTTGTTGAATATAAAGCCGAATCAGTTCGACATAGAGATCCGGCCGCGGTGGAGCCGCCACCAATGCGCGTTCGAGCGTGCGCACGGCCTGTGGCAACTCGCCAAGCCCGACATAAGTGCCCGCCAGATTGCTCCATACATCCACGCGCTCGGGATTGTGTTCCAACACGCGTCGAAAAATCAACTGCGCACCGCGCAAATCGCCGCGCATCGCCTGTAATGAGCCGAGATTGAACCAGGCCTGCCAATAGTGCGGATCTTGTTGCACGGCCTGTTTGAATTTTAGCAGTGCCATTTGGTAACGGCCATTGCGCAAGTAGACATTGCCCAGATCGTTTTGCGTGGCGGCTGTGCCGCGCATGTCCATCGGGGGCAGATTGAAATTCGCCGCCAGCAAAAGCGCGGCGAAAACAGCGAGCGGCCAGAATATTTTCTGCCGCCAGTATCCATATAAGCAATGTCCACCATAGGCGGCAAAAAGCAATAATAGCGGCACGACCGGCACCCGATAGCGCGACGCCACAAAAAAGACGAGCACCGCGAAACTATAGCCGAGCACAAAAACAAATGGCAAGGTCAGCCCTTGCCGACGGATGTGGACCAGCAGACCGATCAGCGCCAGCGGACTTACCAGGCCAAAGGGAAAAGCCAGCCCCCACTTCCACAAGCTGAGCGCGAGAACGGACGAATACTTGCGCCAGTAGTAGATCTCCTGGTTGCGCCCTATTTCGTCGCCACCCCAGAACTGG
>DQLG01000523.1 GCA_015660315.1 Candidatus Latescibacterota bacterium | reverse complement strand
GCTGGACCGCGGCGTAGACGTCCGACAGCATGGCTTCGAGCGGGGCTTCGACGAAGGCTGGGTCCGATACATATTTATAGGCGTCGGCGTGTGCCAGTTTCTGCGCCTCTGTAAACTGATGGATATAGGCCGTGCTATTGTGCCCAAGTGAGCGCAGGTCCTGCGCTTCTAATAGTTTCAGGATCTGCATCCAGGTAATCGACGATGACGGCGGAGGGGTGCCGTAGACGTCGTAGCCGCGATAGCGCATATGCAGCGGTTTGCGCTGCACGACTTTATAAGTGGCGAGGTCCTCTTCGCTCCATAGGCCACCCTCTGCGCGCACATAGTCGACCATCTCTTTGGCGATAGCCCCCTTATAGAAGATGTCGATGCCTTCTGCGGCAACGCGGCGATATGTCGCGGCCAACTCTGGATTGCTCATTATGCCGCCGGCGTCGGGGAACTGTCCTGAGGGGGCGAAGACGCGCGCGAAATTGGGGAACATGCGGGGGCAGTGACCGCATAACGCGTTGCTGAAACCCACGCCAACCGGTGTTAGCGGGAAACCTTCTTCCAGGTAGGCCAGGGCGGGCGCGGCGACTTCGGCAAAGCTCAAACGGCCGTATCGTTCGACAATCATCCAGTAGCCGGCCATGGTCCCTGGGATGCCCATCGAGGTTACTCCTTCAGAGAGCATCCCGCGCGTGAAGTCGCCGGCGGTGGCCGCGGCCGGGGCTAAATTACTGGCGTCGAGCGCCACCACTTCGCCGTCCTGGGGGCGGTAGACCAGATAATAGCTGCTGCCGCCTGGGCCGCCCATCCACGCCTCCACAGCCGACAGCACTAGGGCTGCGGCAATACCGGCGTCGAAGGCGTTGCCACCGCGTTTCATGATATCGATACCGGCCTGCGAGGCCAGCGGATGCATGGTCGAGACGATACCGTGTGTCGAGTAGACAGAGTGCTTGCCTAGCCACGGGCGTTCCGCGAATTTGAACTCGGGGTGGGCAGCCGATCTGGCCAATAGTGTTAGGCAGATGGCGGCCGAGGCGATTGCATACCAGTGCAAACGGAATGGCCTAGGGGGCATCGCAAGTCTCCTTATTCCATTAGCAGGCGGCGGTAGAATTAAAATAAAGCCGTGCTGTGTTGTCGCGCTGCAACGTCGCTCGGGCCGTGCTATGTTGTCGCGCTTGGCTGATGGTTAACGCGATGTTAAATCATCACCGAGGTCTTCGCTGTCGAACTCGCCGCGCTGCATGCAGACTGCCATCACGAATACCTCGAGATCTTGTTGCGTGTGGTTGTATAGTCCGTGTGCGCCGCCGAGTTTATTGGGGATCGAGTCGCCCGCGTAGACCTCTTCGGTCTCTTCGTCGACCGTCATGCGGCCGGAGCCGTTGATGATGACATAAGTTTCTTCGATGGTCTGGTGGCGGTGATAGCCGAATGATGTTCCCGGCGGCAGCAGGGCGTGCGCCACCATGCCCCAATGCGTGCGGAAGTCGGAAGATTCCCAGATGGTGCGGGTGCTGATATCGCCTTTGCCCTGATGCACGTTGGCATGGTTGGCCAGCAGCGACTTGTCGAAGCGCCCTAGTGGAATGCGGTCAGAAGATTCGAGCGCGGCGCCGACGCGGTCCTCGCCGAAGTCGGTGGCGTCGTAGCCGCCGTTTGGGTTGGCGACGCAGAAATTCATCCAGCGGGTCGGCGCGTCGGTGTGGTTGTAGATGGCGTGTGATTCGCCCTTGCGGCAGGGCACACAGGCGCCGCCCTCAACCTCGACGGTGCGGCCGTTGTGCGTAAACTGCGCGGCGTTGTCGAAGGTGACGAACATTTCCTCGCAGTTGACGTGGCGGTGGTGGCCGATACCGCCGCCGGGGGGGATCGAGCCGTAGTGTACGAAGTTCCAGGGTGTTGCGAAGTCGTTTTCGTCCCAGTGGCCGGCGAAGTTCAAGTGACCGGCGCCGCCGTGGCAATTTTCGGCCGTGCGCAATTCGGCGTCCGCGATACGGGCGATTCTCATGATAGGATCCTTTTTGAAATGGATGTTCCGTGTAAACTAAAGCAAATGCAAATACTGTTGCGCGTAGCGCACGCCAAATTCTCTCAGCGATTTGGCATCAAAATGCACATTGTCACCCAAGTCCGTCAACCCACCTGACGCGGCAAAGCCATAGGCCGGCAGGGCTCCTTGCAGATCCCTCAATTGCGCGTTTATCAACTCGACATAGGGCCGGGGCCGCTCTTCATTGGCGAGAAAGGTCCCCAATTCGCCGGCGATCACAGGGGCCTCGGCAGCGAATTCGGTCCTGAAACCGCGCACCATGTCCTGGAAGCGGGTGCTATACGAATGCGCCAAGTCGGTATCGTTGGCGTCGGATTCGCCTTGATGCCACAGCATCCCCTTGAGGGTGCCGTTTGCAAGAGCCTGCTTGGTCACCTCTACCGCCGTTTCGTACAGATCCATGCCAGGCACCCATCGGCTCAATGGCGTGCCGCCCACCGCACAGGGCACCAGACCGATGGGCGTGTCCGGCGCGTGCCGCAACAATTCCAATGCAAAACCCGACGCCAAACCCACTCCGGCGCGTTCCGGTTTGTCGGTATGCAGGGGCTCTTCGGCCTGCTGCCAGTTGCCGTCGCGGAACATCGAGACGCGGGAATCGGCCAACAGGGCGACTTCGTCCATAAGCCCACGCCCCGCCATATTGGATTGTCCGATCAATAAAAAGACATCAAGCGGTTGTTGCATGTGTTGCCCTCTTCGCTTCGTGTGGGTTGCGGGTATTGTCTATAGCTTCTTCGCCGCGGCTACGCCTTCCAGCACGCGTTCGACCTCGGCTGGCGAATTGTAGAGATGCAGCGAAACGCGCAGGGCGTCGAGTCCGCCTTCGTAGATACCGCGCGTGCGCATTTGGTAGTGTTGTGTCAGGAAACGCTGCAATTCGCCATAGGGCATATTGTGCAGGCGGAAAGTGATAATACTGCTGTGTTCGTTCTTGTCCTGCGGCGAGACGACCTCCGCGCCCAATTCGTTTAATCCCTTGATCAGCATCGCGCCGAGCGCGTGGTTGCGGCGCCAGATATTGTCGATGCCGATGTCGAGCAGAAACTGCATGGAGGCACCGAGTCCAGCAAAGAGCGGCGCACTCACCGTGCCGTATTCGAAGCGTTGCGCGGTAGAGGTCCATTCAAACTGGCCGCTACTGATCATATCCCAATGGCCATTGGCCGAATAGCCCCCACCATAAGTCGGGTCGATAGTGTTGAGCGCGTCGCGGCGCACGTAGAGCAGGCCGGTGCCCTTGGGGCCAAGCAGCCATTTGTGGCCGCTGGTGGCGTAGGCATGGCAGCCGATATCGCGCACATCCACCGGCAGCATGCCCGGCGCTTGCGCGCCGTCGACAAAATACCAGATGCCGTGCGCGGCGGCCAATTCGCCGATGGTTTTGACGGGCAGGATCTGGCCGGTGGCGCAGGTGACATGCGATATGCTCAGCGCGCGTGTCTTCGGCGTGATCAGCGCGGCGATACGTTCGATATTTTCCTGCGCCGAACGAGTCGAGGGCGTGAAGGTCTTGACCACGATGCCGTCTCGTTTTTGCCGCGCGAGCCAGGAGACAATGTTGCCGACGTGCTCGTGCGTGCTGGTGATGACCTCGTCGCCGCGCTGCAGCCGCAGCCCGTTGCAGATGATGCTGGCGCCTTCGGTGGTATTGCGCGTATAGGCGATTTCGTCGGCGTCGCAGCCGAGTATAAGGCCGGCCTTGTTTTTGACCTCAGACCATAGCTGGTGCGTGTGGCCGGTTTTTGAGACCTCTTCAAATTCGTCGATTTTATTTTTGAGCTCGTCGATGGATACCTTTGGCGATGCGCCTAGGCCGCCGGTGTTGAGGTAAGTGCTTTTGCGGGTGAGCGGGAAGGCGTCGCGCACTTGTGCCCAGAACGCATCGTCGTGCACGGTGATATTTGCACCGCCGGCATGCGGCTGTGTCGTCGCCGCGTTGGCACGACGGCCTATGGTGGTTTGTAACGCCCATAGGGCCGCCAGGCTTTGGCCTGTGCGTTTGAAAAAGTCTCTGCGCAGCATATGGCTTTTATCCATTCGGGTAGAACCGCTCCTCTCATATAATCTGGTTTCACAAAAAGGCTTTCTATCTTAGTCGACATACAACGCCAGTTCTACCGCAATAAACTCAACTGGTCGCGGTGTATCCCGCGTTTCGATGCAGAGAGCGTTATCCCCTGTTTTGACCTTGTCGAGCGGTACGCGAAAGTGGCGCACTTCGTCTGTGTTAGGTAGGCCGTGATCGGTCAGCGGCTCGAATAATTCTCCACGGTGGTCGAATTCGCTCAGTGCAACGCCGTTGAATTGCGCTGCCATTTTAATGTCGTCGCAACGCTCGCCGCTTACGACACGCAACGCCGCGCTGGTAAACTGTCCGCACAAGATGTCGTCGTAGATGGCCATCGTCGTTTCGATCCGATTCATCATGGGGAAGCGGCCGATGCCCTCCGGCCTCCAACCGATATTTCGGCAGCCGATAAAATAGTGCTTCGGACGAGTTGCGAGGTAATCGACGTCGCCTATGTGTTGCAGAATGTGCCGAGGCGGTTCGCAACCACCATCCGTGCGACCAGGTTTGAGCCAATTTCCTTGCACCGTAGGATAGGTAAAAGTGAAGTTGTCGAATGCGATGCCGTCGGCACCCCGTTTAAGAAAACTAAACGCGCCCGTCTCATAAATTTCAGGTGTTGTTTGCCGGTGGCCACCGATGTCTTTTTGTACTGCCCAGGTGCCCTGCAAGTTTCCGTAAATACGCGCGTGTTCTAGCTTATTACAGAAGTTCTCTAGGTCTAGGTCGAACGAAGCGACATAACCTGGGGACACGCGTACCTGGTCGATGAGTCGTTCTTTGTCCCAGAGCGCCATGTCGAGGCCCACGACCGAACACAACTCAAGGGTGGACGGGACGCTCACGCACAGCGAAAGGTGCTTGCCGTGTTGCGCGCCATGGCGGTCGAGAATGTCGCGAACGTTGCGGACGAACTCCGTCATGGCCAGTGTACCCTCCTTCTGCCAATGCGGATCTATTTCTGAACGCCACAGTACTCTGCGCAACATCGTCGGGCAGCACAGGACCGCGTCGACGTTTGTATCGGCCACGTCGCGGACGAACTGCTGGACCTGCTGGCGCGTGACTTGCTGATCACAGGAGGTGAGGGCCGGCGTGAGGCATTGCGGGATACTGCCCATATCGTGGTTATAGAGACAGTTGTAGGTCTTTTTCATCTGAATACTGGTGTCCTCGAAAAACGGCGTGTCCGCTTTGGCTTTGTACTGCATGAGGCGTTGCGTATATTAGGATCGAGAAAATTTAGCAAGAATTGTAGGTCATAGAAGGTAGTAAATTAGTGCTGCCATCTCTACAAAGTCAGAAGTATTAGCTGCGCGTCGCGAAGACGCGAGCCGATAACTCCAATGAGGCCCTATCGCCATGCCCCATTCTTTTCGCGGCATCTTTCCCATACTCGCCACTTGCTTCCATTCCGACGGACGGATCGATTATGCGAGCCAGGAGCGGCTGGTCGATTTTTGCATCGCCGGCGGCGTGCATGGCTTAGTAGCGTTGGCCAATGCGTCCGAAGGACATCTGCTGTCGGACCAGGAGAAGGAAACACTGCTCGGCTTTGTCATCGAGAAGGTTGATGGTCGCGTGCCGGTGGTAGCTACCGTTAATCATCCCTCCGCCGTCGTCGCTGAGAAAAAAGCGCGGGAAGCGCAGGATTTGGGTGCGGCTGCCATCATGTCGCTGCCGCCTTTTTTTGGCCGCTGGCGAGCTGGTAATGCCGAAATCAGCCGCCATTTCGAGATCATGGACCGCGCCGTTGACATCCCACTCATCCTGCAAGATCACGTGCTCAGCGATATCTCTCTTTCCGTCAGTGACCTCGTCGGTCTCGCCGAGCGATTTGAACACCTTAACTATATCAAGCTGGAATCGGGTAATATTATTCACAAGGCCCGCGCGTTATTGGCGGCGAGTCAGGGACCATTGGCTGGTGTGTTCGGCGGCAATAGCGGGATCTTCTTGCCCGAGGAGGTGGAGGCTGGATGCTGTGGCACGATGCCGGCCTGTTATATGCCCGAGGTCTTCCGGAAAACATGGGATTTGCTGGAGACCGGCGACATGGAAGCGGCGCATTCGTGGTTTTTGCCGTTTTCGCGGCTGGCCGCCTATGAAAAAGAGGTCGCGAATCGCTGTGTGTGGAAGGCCCTGCTCGTCGAACGCGGCATCATTGCTAGCGGTGCCGTGCGAGAGCCCGTTCCAGCATTCGCAGACGACTGGCAGCGCGAACAGTTGCTAGGCGTCGCCCGCCGGGCCGGGCTCTTCGAGCAATATTAGGCGACGCCCCAGCCCGGGTATTTGTCCGGTTCGGCGAACTCCTGCCCTAATTCGAGAAACCCACGTGGACCGCGTCGGCCGTATTCAAATGGATCTCTTGTCCCTTCCATCCAGCGGTGCAATCGCTCTTCTAGTTCCTGCAACGCCGGACGCGCCTCAGTGGAATCTGCGAGATTGACCATTTCCAGCGGGTCTTCTCGGCGGTCAAACAGCCATGGCCTGCGCTCGTTGGCATACCAACGCGCATATGTCCACCGCTCGGTCCTCACCCCGCGCCAACGTCCGACCCATCCATCGCGATTAGGCCAACCATGGGCCATATTCTGCAAATAAACGGAATCTGCTCCGCCGGGTGTTGAATCCGTATCTGCCGGTGCATCGTCACCACGCCAGACACTTGAAATGTCTCGTCCCTGTAAACCCGCGGGCAAAGGCACACCACACGCGCCAAGCAAAGTTGGCACAATATCAATCGCGCCAAAAAACGCATCGGTGCGCGTAGCGGCTTCAATGACACCGGGCCAACGGACCACAAATGGCACGTGGCAGGATTCTTCATAAGGCGTAGCCTTGGACGCGCGCATCGACTCCGGCATCCAGTGGCTGCTGGGTTTGCCATAGCCGTGGCTTGAAAGGTGATCGCCGTGATCAGATGTATAAACGACAATGGTATTGTCGCTGACCCGCAAACGCTCTAATGCTTGCAACAACCTTCCCATTTCGGCATCGAGGCCCGTACAACAACCGTAATAATCGGCGATCTCCTGGTGTGCAAAAGCTTTCATTTCATCTGGCACATTGCCCGCTACATCCATATCGACGGGATTGTAGAGATTGTGCTCATCGGGATATTGTTCGTAAGGCCAATGCGGTGGCCGCCATGAGACAAATACGGCGAACGGATCGTCTGGCCGTGTATCCATATGCCGTTCTATAAACCCTACGGCCAAATCAGTTTCAACCGTCGGGCCCCATCCGTCGTAAATCGTCGGCCCTCTGTTATTTTCATAATAGCTTCGGTTGAAATACCCGGATCCACCTTCGAGTGCGGCGAGATAATCGAGTCCGTAACGGTTGTCCTCGCCATAAGGTCCTTTGCCCAAATGCCAGGTGCCAATATGCGCGGTGCCGTATCCATGGTCGCGCAAGGTGCCTGGCAAAGTCGGGATATCTCTTCGCGGGCGGTACTCATTGTCAATCACCAGATTTTGCCAGCCATAACGACCGGTTAAAAGAATGGCCCGATAGGGCGAACACAATGGATGGTTAGAAAACATATTGTCACACACCATGCCCTGGGCCGCCATCGCATCGATAACGGGTGTCTGTATTACATCATTGCCGTTTGCGCCCAGTGCGCTGTAGCGCTGTTGGTCGGAAAAAACGAATACAATATTGGGCTGTTTTGCGCCACGCATTTAAATCCTCCAGAATATGACCTATCGGGTTGCCGTCACTTGAGTATCTGAACCACTAAAGACCTAAGTATCGATCGCATCTGCAATGATAATGGGCCTTTTAGCTGAGCTGTCAAACGGTATGCGCATGGTTTTGCCCTCTTGCTTGCGAGAGGTGCAATAGAGGTTTTTTGCAATGAGTTAGCTTGCAGCAAACAACATCGGCAGGTTTATTTTTATGGACAGCCGGATAGCGTCCTAAGTATGTTCCTACATCCGATACACAGGAGACCTGATGATAAGCACTGCATTCCGTATCGAGCGTAAAGACCAACAAATAGACGTATTCCGCGAAGGCTTGTCTGACCCGCTTGTCACGCAGCAGGCGATTTTGGACCACCGGCCGTTCCTGCATCCGATCATGGCGCCTGACGGTATTGGCGAACTCACGGAATACAGTCCGGGGCACCACCCGCACCAGACCGGTCTTTATTGGGGATTTACACGCGTCAATGGCACGGAGATTGAGCCCGAGATTCTCAAAGAGTGGTTCTACAAGGCGGATAAACCCGCGGATATACAACGACAGGTCGGGCGGGATTTTTTTCACCATCCAGGTGGAGACTACTGGCAGCGCGTATCGGCGGATGTGCTTATAGTGGAGGGCAGCGAGGTTAAATGGCAGACCGTGTATAATATGCTAGACGCGGACGGCAACGCGATCTTGGTCGAAACGCAAAACTGGTCGCTGTGCGAAAGGGATGGTAAGATTATACTTGACTTGCAATGGCAGGGACAGGCGCAGGTCGAGACGACCATCGGCGAGTTTCCATACGGCGGGATGTTTTTGCGCATGCCCTTTCGCAAGGAAAATGGCGGGCAAGCGTTAAATAGCGAAGGGGCGGGGCAGCAGGAAGCGGAGGGACAGCGGGCGCGGTGGGTTGCTGTTGAAATGCCCATTCCCGGTCGCGAAGAAAGATCCGAGCCGCTCTCTTCGATCGCGATTATGGATCACCCCTCTAATCCTGATCATCCGACTCCATGGCGTGCGGACGGACAGTTGGGCGTTGGACCGAGCCGAGGTCTGTCCGGGGATTGGAAAATACTGGAGGGTGAATCCGTAGTGTTTCGCCACCGTCTGCAGGTAGCCTGCGGGGCGTTGGACCAAGAGGGTATTGAGCAAGAATGGGCAGCGTTTGCAAAAGCCTGAAGCGCAATAAAAGGCTTCCGCCGATTCACGTACAAATCCGGCATGAACTTTCTTTCCGACCGAGAGTGGCTTATGTCGTCGCGGGCTTCGCGGGCTTCGCGGGCTTCGTGGCAAGTGGTAGCCACCCGGTGAAGGTCGAGCCTTTGTCGGGTGTGCTCTCGACACCGGTTGAATCGCCGAGCATCTCGCTGTAGCCAGCCTCTGCGCACGAACCACAGCGCGACCCGCGCCGCCAAGGGATTGGTATGCGAGTGCAAAAAAGGTCGCGTGGGTGCGGACGTATCGGATACTAAAATTTAATAGATGCCAATGGCCAGAAACTGAGCATTTCCCGTAGGAGAAAAATTATGACCGCTGTGCAACCCGCGAACCGCTTCCAAGAAGAGTTCGGCCTACCGGTTGAGGGCGCCCGTGGCAAAGTGCGCGATTATATGGAGGAGCACGTGATCGAATTCATCCGCCACTCGCCCTTTGCGGTGCTGGCCTCAAGCGATGCAGAGGGCCATTGCGACGCCTCGCCGCGCGGCGGTACGCCCGGCTTTGTACGCGTACTCGACGAGCGCCGCTTGCTGCTGCCTGATGTGGCCGGCAACCGGCTTTTTCAGTCCTACGGTAATGTCGAGAGCGGTGGCCGCGTCGGTTTGTTGTTCTTTATCCCCGGTCTTGAAAGCACGGTGCGGGTCAATGGCCGGGCGCGCGCCATTGACGCCGAGGAAGCACAGGCTTTACAGGCTGAGCTCGCCGTCTACTGGCACGACGACAACACCAAGTTGCTGCAGGGGCTGCTCGTCGAAGTCGAAGAGGCCTTCGGTCACTGCCCGCGCGCGCTTAAGTTTTCCAACCTGTGGGACGCGGAGACCATAGAGCAGAATCGCCAGGAATCGCCCGTAGGTTGAGCCCTAGGAATTCGGAAAGTCCATCAATACAGCCCGATGCATTTCCAGTAGACGAGATTGAGCGGTACCAGCACGATGAGGTTGACCAGGCAAATGAGCATCATGGTGAGCACGAACTGGCGCATGGTCGCGTAGCCGTAGGCATAGGCTATCATAAAGGGCGCGCCCTGATAGGGCATAAAGACCATTCCGGTGCCGACTGCAACGCTCAGGCCCACTTGCAAAGGTGTTAGGCCGGATGCCGCACCCAGACTCAGCAGCGGCGGCGTCAATACTCCACCGACGACCGCGGTGTCTACCAGGAAATTGAAGGGCGTCACGACATAGCTAATTGCAGCTAATTGCATAAAGACCGGGCGATCGGCCAGATCGAGCCAGGCCGCGAAAGCTTCTGCCAGCCGCTCGCTCGCGCCAGAGGCCACGAAAGCGTCACCGAGCGCGAATACGCTGCCGATATAGATGATGATCGGATAGTTGACTTTGCGCAGGTGGTCTGCGCAAAGCGGTCCGATACGCGGCGTCATGCACAGGATCGAAAGCCCCAGGCCGATAACGACGGGGTGGATATGGTGGATCGCGTCGGTCGCCCAACCGGCTACACCCAAGAGCAGCAGGCCGAGGGCCTTCGCCTCGCGTCGGCCGAATTTGTACTGCGCCGACGGAAGGTTCAGGTGGTCGGGTAGCTTGGGTCTGAAGAGCAGTATAATGACCAGGGCTCCGGCCAGCACCCGCAGCAGTCCAATGACGGGAAAGACATAGCCGGCCCATTCAGCCCAAAACACCGAATGGCCCTGCCCCTCTAACACGCCCATGATCACCAGGTTCGGGACGGACGCCGTCAAGATGCCGGTCCCGCCATAATAGGTTGCGCAGACCACGGATAATACCATCGCCGCGCTGAGCGGGGAGTTGCGTTCGGCCTTGAGCGCGTCGATCAATGCGGTCAGTACGGGTAGTGCGATCAGCACGCGGACGACCCCGGACGGAATCAGGAGCGCGAGCAGCACGCCAAAGAGGCTTAGCTCCAAGATAAAGGCGGTGGAGTGCTGCAGGCGACCGGCTATCAGGCTGGAGAGTATGTCGCCGAGCTTTGTTTCGGTGATCAGCTGGCTGATCACCATTCCCGAGAATACGAGCCAGACGGCGGGCCGGCCGAAAGCTGCAAAGGTCGACTCGAAAGTAGTGACCCCGGAAACCGGGAGGGCCAGCAGGAGACCGAGCGCAGTGAGCGGGATTGGGATGGGTTCGAGTGTCCAGCAGACGGCCGAGATGAGGGCCAGGGCAACGACGACTCGCTCTGGTGTTTCTAACGGGATCAAAAAAGCTAGGGCGACGATCGCGAGGATTAGGGCCAGGGCGATGGACTGGTTGCGATTCATGCAGTAGCAAAGCCGGTTGGGGGTTTTGGTCGATTCAACTTCGTTCGCATGTTGCCCCTTTGTCACAAAAAAGGTTGGCGCGCATAACATGAATGCAGAAGACTTTTCTGTCCAGCACTCAACGTTGTAGCGGCATTGACAATGTAACCTATTAGTTTTTGATTGGGCCACGTATTGATATTTACTCGCAACCTCTCGACGATGCGAAAGCAGGAATAAGATGAGCAATCTAGCACCTTCAACGGATACGTATTGTGCCCCCGCGTTTGCCGACTTCAACCCCGAGCATGCCGCGCCCGGCCCCACCCCGGAGCGATTGGCACATCTCGAGGAGCACGGCTTTGTGATTATCAACGACTTTGTCGATAGCCCGTGGATTGCCCAGTTGCTCGAAGCCGGCCGCCGATTGACCGAGGCGTGCGCACCGGAGGTCGGCTACGACCGCCTTGATACTTCTAGGGGCTATGTACACCGGACCGGCGATGACGAGCCGTGGGCGATTAGGGGCATCATACACCCGGCGTTCGGGGAGCCGGTCTTTATGGATTTCCACGGCTCGGACGAGTTTTTCGAGTTTTGCTCGTCCTGGTGCGGGGGCATGCAACGCGAAGATGTGGTGCTGGGCCACACGCTGCTGTGGTGCAACGCCCGCAAGGCGGATAATGTCCTGGGTTGGCATCGCGACTTGCCCTGGTGGGGAACCGGGGAACGCAAGCCGTCGCAGCGCGACGACCGGGCGACGAATACGGACGAGTACACCGAGGAGGTGGAGCGCAAGCGCTGGGAAGAGATCCGGGCGGACAATAAAAAGCAGACCGAAGAGCGCAATGGTGTCAGTATGTTCTTGGCCCTTGTCGACGACGAATGCCACGAGCTTATTCCGGGGTCGCACAATCGCTGGCGCACGCCGCTCGAACACGACGTGTTGCTGCCGAAGAAGATGAAGGATGCGGGCATCCCGCATACGCCGAGCTGGAACGGCGAAGATCCACTGCCCGGACAGACAGCGATCCGCTTACGGGCGGGCCAGGCCCTGATCCGCAACAGTGGGACGATCCACACGGGCCATACGGTGCCGGAGCGCGAGCGCAATACGCTGGCCATCGGTTGGTCCAAATGGAGTGGCCCGTCGGAAGAAGAGCCTAAGGTGGAAGACGCGCGCATGGCCTGGATGTTGGACCCGGCGGTGCGCGAGGCGCTGCCGCACGAGTGGATGAAGGTGGCCTATGACCGCTATGCCGCGACGCGCAAGCTGGGTGATACGCTCGAAGACCGCTATGCGCCGTGGGACATTTCGCAGATCAAGTCGGGTAAGGTGGTCGGGTAGGCGAGGAGAACTGGAGCAGCAGGCGGCGGAGGCGGTGGAGGATTGGGAGAAGTTCCAGACGGTGGAATGAGGCGAGCGCTACCGTAGGGCCGTCAGCTGAGTCGTTCCTCCGGTTACGGATCGTTTGAAATCGGTCTGCGATCCATCCCGCCACTGTGTTATGCGGCTAAGGCGCTCGGCCTCTAGTCCGCTGCATTTCTCGCCCAGCGCGCTGCCGTCATTGCTTGGAAGTGTGCTCGGCCAGAATACTTGTAGGCAGGCTTCATGGCCCTCCTCTGTCGCCGGCCACATCGACAAAAATTGAGCGAGCCGCGGTTTCGATGAAGTGTTGTAACAGTGGCCATGCGGGGTGAACGAATCCCAAATCAAAAGATCGCCGGCCTTGCCCGCGATGGGTGTCGGACTCTCCAGCCCCTGGTCCATCGGTATGTGATTACCGACATCGAAATCGCCGTTTTGTGCGGTGTGCCAAGCCTCGTAGCGATTCTGGAACCCGGGCATGCACTGGAAGGTACCTTGATCCGCGGCCGTGTCCTCTAGATAGACCACCGCCTGGAATAGCTTGAAGCGCTTGGGGGTGGTTGCTACCGGGAAGTCGAAGTGCAGCAGGCCACGTGGGTCGCCTGTCTTGCCCCATTCGGGTCCTCGTACCAGGAGTTCGGGTCGTTGCGGTCCATCCGCATGTGACTCCAGATACCGTCGATGGCGGCGGCTAGTTCCTCGGCGGCTACGGCGTTGGGGACGATTACGTAGCCCTGCTCCTCCATATGCTGATGGTCGGCGGCGGTTAGCATGGGCGCATTACTTTCATTATTGTGAGAGATTCGGTGCGCAGCAGATCGTGCATTTTTTATGCTTGTCGCACGGTGACCCAAGGTCGTCCAAATTACTCTACTGCAATACACAGTGATAATCGCTGCTTCATCGGAGTTGTAGGATGACCTAACTTAAAGGTGTTTGGCGAAAGCAAAAAGCTGTCAAATTTCGGCCAATGTCCTGATCTTGCGCTGAGTCGTCAGGACCAGCAGGAATGCCGAGCATGACTAGGGGGCCGACCGCCATGCCCCACCTTACGTCGCCGACCAGCGCGATCGCGCCCCCCGTGCACCGCTAAAGGAGCTGAGGTTGAAGACGACCGAAAGCGCGCCCATGACCCGGCCGCGGATGGGTTCGGGGATGCGGGCCTGTATGGCGACGGAGCAGTAATTGGAAAAGAGGCCGTTGCCCGCGTGGGCGAGAAACGCCAGTAGCGGTACGAAATAAAACGCCGGTGCGAAGGACAGACCGATGACCATAGCAGCGAAGAACGCGGTGGCGCCGAGGATTTGATAACCCAGAAAAAGACCGGGTCTGAGGCGGCCCGCGAGAATAATACCCAATGTCGCACCGGCGCCGGCCGCGGTGGAGGCGTAGCCGACTTCGCGCTCGCCGCCGGCGAAGAGTTCGACGAAGGCCGGCAGGGTCTGCACCCAGCCGTAGATCAATAGGTAGTTGGTGACGACCAGTGCGGCTAGGACTAGAATAAGACTATTCTGCCGTATAAAACTGAAGCCGAGGCGAAAATCGGCCAGGGTGCGGTTATTCTGGCACGGGTCGGCTTGGCGAGCGGGCAATACGGGCGCGATAAGGACCGGCAAGCTCCAGCAGAGTGCGGCGGCGGCAAAGGCGGCGGACAGGTCTACCGCGGCGATGATCAGCCCCGCCAGGGTTGGACCGAAGATCGAGGCGATCGACATGCTCATGCTGTTGAAGGTAACACCAGACTTGAGGGCGCTCGGTGGGACCAGGGATGGGAAGTAGCTCTGGGACAGGGGCATGTTGACGCCGGCGACGACGCCCATCAGGGCCGCGAGCACGTAGATCTGGCCGATGGGCACGGCGTCGTTGAAGGTCAGCCAACCGAGTAATCCGATCAGTGAGGCCGAGAGCCCAGAGTTTACCGCCCAGACTAGCCGTGTGTCGTAGCGGTCGGCGAGCACGCCGCCGAGGACAGTGCAGAGCACCGCCGGGACGGCGCCGATGGCCGATACAATGCCCAGATCCAACGCGGATCCGGTCGTGCGGTAGACCAGGATGGCCAGGGCGATCAGCCTGCATCCTGAAACCCATATTGGCCGCGAGGATGCCGCAGAGGTATTTGCGGAAGGCGGGCGAGGAGAGCGCAGATATTTCGCCCGTCAACTAGGTGCCGCGCTCATGCCGACGGGGTATCTCCGCTAAGTATTTTGGCCAATCTCTGTTGATATATTTCCTAGTACTCGCCTCCGGCATCAGGGGGTAGGTGTCCTCGGAGTTGGTGCCGTCGTATGCGACAAAAAAAGACCGCCTGAATTAAATCCAGGCGGTCTCTAAAATTTATGGTGGAGCTGAAGGGAATCGAACCCATGACCTCCTGAATGCCATTCAGGCGCTCTCCCAACTGAGCTACAGCCCCAGCAAGACTTAAGAAAATAAGGAATCTTCCCCAGGCGTCAAGGACTGCGAAATCATCATTTATTAATTGTAATGCCCATATTGAGATCGTTGGCTGTATAGTCGTCGCGGTCGGAAAAGCTGGGGCCGACGGAGAAGAAGGTGATGCGAACTTGCACCTGAGTCCCCGCGTCGAAGCCTTCTTTGGTTTTGAACGTCAGAGTGCCTAAGGTATTGTCGCCTTCCGCCTGGCTGTCGCCTAGTATGACCCCGGCGATGCGCCATTGCCCGTCGTCGCCCAGCTCCGTGCCCGAAGGCGGCGGTTGCAGGAAGGGCTGCGTGGCGACGAAGGCGGATTCGGCGAAATCGAGCGCTTCGACCGGGTCGATCTCAAGACGGAACTCGAATTGTTTGACCTTGGCCATGCCATTGGCGGCGAAGGTCATGGCGACCTCTTGGCCGGGGCCGGTGGCGGTAAATTCGCCCTCTTCGATGCGAATGCTCTGCACATAGCGGCCGTCGAGATCAGCCGCGAGCGCAAGCGGACCCGATGGGGGGCGATTGCGCAAGGGCAAGGGCAAGGGCAAGGGGCCACCGCCGGGTGCTTCAGCATTTTTGCTGGCGTCGGTGCCGCAGGCGGCGAGGATGGCGAGCGATAATAGGGCACAAAGACGAAAATTCATGGCATAACCTCAGGTTGAGAATAAGACCTTGAGAACATAGGCCTTATCGGCAACTGGTTCAAGTTGGCGCCGTGCCGATAATATTGCTGGGGCTGTGTGATCGAAGTCTACTATGCGGCGGCCTAATTCGTTATATTAATTCGATATTTACCGGATTCGATATTTACCGGATTCGTTCTCCGGCCCGGACGTCTCACACAAGTCGTCGGCAAAGGAATTAGCATGGGCAGTACCGTCTGGAAAGCCACACAGCTCGTCGCGCTATTCTGCGCGCTATTAACCAAACCGGTGCTCGCCGGGACGAACGCTGGTTTTAGCGTTGTAGTCGATCCCGCAGAGATCCGCGGTCCGGCCGTCGGTGAACGCATCGACCTCGCTGTCGAGATACAGGGGACGGTCGAGGCCAATCACGCTTTGCTCGTGGCCCGCTACGATTCCTCGTTGTTTTCATTTGTCGAGTTTGCCCCAGGCGATCTGCTTGAGGGGCTGGTAGCTCCGCCGGGCATTCCCGAGGCGGTTGACGGCGGTTTGCTAGAAATCCAGAGCGGCGGCACGCAATTGGGCGGCCCCCCGGGAGTAGGCTCCGGGCTTTTGGGCACGTTGAGTTTTGAATTGCGCAGCCAACTGCCCGCGGAGGGCGCTTTTATCTCGCTGACCCAGATCCAGCTCAACGCCTCGGTCAACGATGCCGATACTTTGTCGTATGCAGTGGGTGAATTCGGGGTCCGCCTTATTCGCGTCTTTGCCAACCGGCTCTTTAATATTGCAGTTAAACGCCGCCACGATGGCGCGAATCTCTCCTGGCAGAGTCGTTGGCCGGGCATTGACGATACGCTGCGTTACCGGGCGGTTGGCGACAGCGTTTGGACCGAAATTACTAATCCATTAAGAACAAATGGGATTGTGGCCGATATCGCCGCAGTGAAAACTTTGCAGGCAGCCGGCATAGAAGCCGAGTCGGCAACTATCGCGGTGATGGACGCTGTGCTCGCTACCTCTTTAAGTACGGAGCGGGCTGCGCTTTTAGCTGAGCTGGACATTGCACTGCGCAATCGCAGTCATTCTTTTGTCCTGACGGGTTTACCGGCCAATACGCAATACGAATACGAAATTCGTTCGATCAGTCTGGCGGGCCGTTTTAGCCCGGTGGAAAGCGGGCTTTTCCGCACGCGGTTGGCGCCGGATCTGCGCGCGGCGGTAGGTACCGATCTCGATATCCAGAGCACGCCGATGGCGGCGACGGCGACCTGGTTTACCAACCGGCCGGCCGATACGCGTTTCGCTGTGGCCTTGATCGACGAGGATTTCGCCGAGGACGTCGCTGTCTTCGACGGTACGGGGTCGTTGGTGCATTTGGCTTCGGTCGAGGATTTGTTGCTGGGGACGCAATACAAATACCGCGTAACTTCGCGTTTGGTCGACGTGGACGACCTGATCACGCAGGGTCTGATGACCGAAGAGCAGGCGATTATCATCAAGCTCGGCACCTTTCGCACCAAAAAAGAGGATGTGCCGCTGCGCTTTCTCGGACCACCGCAACGGGTCATCAGCGCCGACGGGGCAATTATCAATTTTCGTCTCAACCAGCTCGCCGGTGCCTTGGTCGACTACGGTCTGGTCCGCGAGGGCCCGGAGGGCGAAGAGGTTATTTATGACTGGAGCGCGGCCTCCGGCGATGTGCTCAACGCGCACAGTTTGACGCTCGCGGGCCTCAACTCTTCAAGCACCTATCGCTATCGCATCCGCGTGGTATCGCTGGCGGGCGATACGCTGAGCACCGGCCCGGACGGCAATGACCAGTGGAGCCGCGATCTCAAATTGCGCACTTCGGCGGCGGGTGATACGCTGCCGCCGGTCATTATCGAAGGCCCGGTGGTGGTGATCCGCGACGTCTTGGCCGTGGTGCGCTTTGCCACCGACGTCGAGACTAAGGCAACGGTTTTCTTCGGCACCAGCGGCGGCACCTACGGCACGCCCGACGAATTCGAGATCGTCGATCGCACTGCCGATGGGGCCTTGCGTTTTACCCGCGAACACAGCATCATCATTTCGGGCTTGGAATCGGGTACGGCCTACGAGTATGGCATTGAGGTGACGGGCGCCAATGGCAAAACGACGAGTTTTGAGCCGAGTCTCGCCTCCGCTAAAAGAGCGAAGACGCTGCAACCGCCCGGTGGCGCTGGCGCTTTTACCACCGACAATGTGCCCGATACGCAATTCCCGGTGATTCTCTCGGGGCCGACGGTCACGTCTAAGACGCACGATACGGCCATTATCGAATGGGAGACGGACGAGCCGGCGACGAGTGTGGTGGAGTTTGGCACCAGTGCGCGCGACGAGGAAACTAGCTCGGGTACAAATACATTCAAACACAAATTGACGCTGAGCAACTTGGCAGCCGGCGCGACCTATAAATACATCGTTGGCTCGAGCGATGCGGTCGGCAATGGCAGCACGCAAAGCGCTGAGGCGGTATTTAGTACCAATCCCGATTTAGATTTGACGGCGCCCATTATGATCACCCAACCGACAGCGATCTACAAAAACGACCGCAGTGCGACGATACAGTGGCGTACCGACGAAGACGCGACCGGAGTCGTTGAATTCGGTCCAACGGCGGAGTTGGGTTTTATCCGCGAGTTGCCGCCGACGGGCCAGATACACGAGATTTCGCTGAATAATTTGATCGCGGCGACGACCTACTATGTGCAGGTTTCGTCATCGGACTTGAGCAACAATGGACCAACGACCAGCCAGCTCCTAGAGTTTTCGACCGACGCGATGGCCGACCTGCTGCCGCCGGTCATCACCGATATCCGCGCCGTCGCCGCCGATTCCGCTGCGATCATCACCTGGAACACCGACGAGTTGGCCGATAGCTTCATTGAGTTCGGCTTCGACAAGGCGTTATTTGACTTTACAGTCGGCGATACCAAGGACCTGACCGCGCACGAGATGACGCTAACGAATCTACAGCCGGCGACGACCTATTTTTATATCGTCGGCTCGGTCGATCGGGCTAATAACCGGCCAACCGAGAGCGACACGCTCGGTTTTACGACCTTGGCCGAAGCTGATACTACCGCGCCCTCGGCGCCCTTCGCCCTGGCTGCGACGATCGGCAACCGTCAGGTGCTGCTCGCCTGGGACGCAGCGCTCGAACTCGACCTCAACGGTTTTAATGTCTATCGCCGTGTCGGCACCGCCGACTTTGCGTTGATCGGCTCGGGCATCCGCGACAATAATTTCGCCGACCAGAATGTCAGTAACGACGCGGCTTATGAATACCAGGTCACGGCCATCGACCGGCAAAACCCGCCGAACGAGAGCACGGTTTCCGCCTCGGTTGCGGCCACGCCGACTTCTTCGGCGGCGCCGACGACACCTATTGAGTTGAGCCGTTCGGGTGAGGTCCTCTCACCGACCTTGGTCTTTGCCAACGCCCGTCCCTTTAATACCGGCGCGACGTTGACCTATACGATACAGGTGTCGACCCAGGCCAATTTTTCAAATGCCACCGCTTCGATCTCGGGGCTGGCCGAGGGGGCCGGTGATGCCGGTACCGGCCAGACAGCCTGGACCATCGACCGCAAATTGAGCGAGGGGGCGACCTATTACTGGCGGGTCCGCGCCGTCGAGGGCAGTCTGGTCGGCGCGTTTTCCGCCACCGAGGAATTTGCTGTCCTCAGTGTTGCTTTAGTCGGCGATTTTAACGGCGACGGCAGCGTACTCTTCGACGATTTTTTCCTCTTCGTCGACTTCTTCGGTAGCACCGCCGATGGTGCAGCCGCGGCCTTTGATCTCGATGGTGATGGCACGGTTAGCTTGGGTGACTTCTTCGCGTTTGCCGACAACTTTGGCAAGACTGCAGCCGGCAAACGCTGGGCCGCATCGGGCCAGATAGACGCCGAGGTCCGTTTCGGATTAGAAGCGCTAGGCGGGACGAGAGCTGAGCAACGGCGCATTACAGTGCGGATATGGGCCGACGGGGCCGAAGCGCTCAAAGCCTATGGCGCGGCCCTGCAATACGATCCGTCCCAGGTGGTCTTCGAGGGTGCGCGCCCCGGCGTCGGGGCCCTGCTCGAAAGCCAGGGTGGCCATGCACCGCTATTTTCGGTGCTCTACCAGCGCCCCGGCCAGTTGGTGGTCGGCAATGGTTTGACGGAAGGTGAGGCGGTTTCGGGTCGTGGTCTGTTGGCCGAGTTAGATTTCCGCCTCTTGGGCGCGGACAGCGAGGCGGTATTCGATCTGTCCGAGGGTTATGTCGCTTCATCGGGAGAGGTGGTGCGAGCGGTGGCGCAATTGGGTTCGGCGCGGTTGTTACCGCATCAGTATGCGCTCTTCGCCAACTTCCCCAACCCGTTCAATCCTTCGACGAGTATCGAATACGCCTTGCCGGAGGCAGCCATTGTCGAATTGTCGATCTACGATATACTGGGGCAGCGCGTGCGTACACTGGTCTCCGGCCAGCAAGGGGCGGGTTTTTATCGCTTAGCTTGGGACGGGCGAGACCAAGCGGACCAGGCGGTGGCCAGCGGAGTGTATTTCTATCGCCTGGCCACAGCAGGCTTCAGCCAGACGCGCAAAATGACGTTGCTCAAATAGGGACTTGAAAAGATGCAGCCAATATGGAATATTTAGGGGGAAACGTTTAGGGGAAATCGATGAGCTATTACTTCTACACTATCGGCGTTTGTTTTTTGCTCTGCTTGGCCTATCCCGCCTTCGTGCTCTTTGCGCGCTTCGCGAGCCTGCTGAGGATGCGGCAGCTCGGCTTCCGGGTACGGATGATGGCGCGTGGCCGCGGTGCCCGCCTCGGCAGCGTGCTCAATGCGCATCCGCTTTTCTTGTTCTTCTTCGACCGGCTCTCCGTCGAGATCGAACGCGAGCTTGTATATCTGGAGCGCGACCGTCACGTGCGCATACCTTATCACAAGCGCCGCCTAGCGATCTTCCCCTCCCAACGACTCAAGCTATTGACCTACCGCGTCGAGCGGCTTGAGCAGAGTTCCTAAGATCGGCAAAGTAGGTCTCATACCGTTGGGGGGAATCCGCCATCATTGCAACCCATCTGCCGCGGCTCTTGCCCGAACGATGATCGAGAAAAAATAACGCGTTGTAAAGTGTTCGAGCCACGCTCTTGCCCGAACGATGATCGAGAAGATATACGATCGTTGAATGTCCCCAACGGTATCTATCAGTAGCATGAAAAGCCCCCGCCGAAACTCCGTCCGCCAAGGGATTTTTATTACTATTAAATCCATTCATTTTGGGCAGATGCTTCGCGCACGTGGCGCTCTGTTTCCTGTGGGTTCATACCTGATTGCACCGCCATGGCACCGGCAATGACTGCCCGGTAGCGCACCCTGGCCTCCTGCAACTCTCTTTTCATCTGTTCTTTGAGTACGGCAATAATCTGCTGGGGAGCGTCTCCAGCAGCGATTCGCTCTAACCCAAGACGCATCAACGGGTAGTTTGCCTTTTCAACTAGTGCGTGTAACGGAGCGAATCCCACCTGGCGTCTCAAATAGGCCATGTCGGTGAAGAGTGCGGCGATTTCTCCATAGTCCATTTCGGCCAGATTCTGTTGCAGGCGTTTGTCGAGACGGGCCTGAATCTCCTGTGTTTCCCTTTGCTGAGGGCGTTCGGCCCCAGATACCGGTGTGCGATAGTCCACGAAAAAGGTTAAAAGTTTGTGGTGGACGATGCGGGGATTGTCGCCGGACAGAATAGCCAACAGCGCCCCAATGACCATCTTGCAGCGGATCTCCTGTCCACCTAGTAATGCGTGCCGACTGCGCGTTTCCAGAAGATCTTCGATCAACGGAGGTTCAGTGCCGTCGACCATCAAGATCAATGCCTCGCGCACCAAGGGCGAAGCGTCGATCGCATCGAGTGCCATGATGCCTTCCCGTCTAGCCAGGTCTGCGATATCGCGCCACAGCTTTATAATCTCGTCGAGGCTCATCTCCTCTAGCGGCTTGGCGGCCAGGGCAACGAGATTCGGAAATAGGCCATCGACAGATAGTTTCTCCTCATGCTCCGCAGTTAATTCCTCTTTGTCATTGGGCCAGGTGAGTTGTCCTGCTGCAGCTAACGCGGCGGCATTCAGCATAAGACGTCGCTGTGAATCCTCCACTTGCTCTGCAGACAGCGGTCCGAGAAAACTCATTTCTTCGATGAGAAAACCCCGCGACCGCTCCGACACACAGTCCAGAAATCGCTCTCTCAGGGCATCAGAAAACTGCGAGAGCGATATGGCAAGGTCCCTCGCATCGGTTTCGCGCAGTAAGGTCATCAACTCGCGGTTTCTACAGTGAATCAGTAGCCCGCAGTCCAGCGTCGAAACTGCGCGTAGCCAGTTCCAGTCTTTGAACAAGTGCTGGCATGCTATGACATGCTGGGCCTCAGTCAGGACGATCTCGCTTTGCGAATCGGTGGTTTCGTCCAGACGAGGTACATGCTTGCAAACAAGCGCGATAGCTTCGCGGTCGCCGGATTGGTAGGCTTTGAGCAGATCTTTAGCCCGCTTTTTGTACTGCTCGAGATTGTGTTTGATGATTTGTTGTACAGACATGGCACAACTCCTTCCTATACGCGCCTGGAGTTCGCTTTTTTCAGGCGGAAAGAAGTTGGTCTCTGTGGAAGTTTCGAGAGGTGAAGGCGGGCACGGCCCTTTCCGCGGACTGGCGGCTCCCTTCGCGAGCACTGGCCGTAAAGATACTCTGTTGAAGATGGGAATCAAGGAAAACTTAACGGGGACCCCAACGCGCTGATCATTCAAGGTGGTGTCTCTGACGAGAGACCGATTGCCATGGCATTTGTGTATTAGAGGGAGTCTCTATTCCTCTAACGCATCGGCCACTGCTTTGAGCAGGGCGTTCTTAGTAATTGGCTTTATCAGATAACCCGAAGGATTGGTCTCCGCCGCGAGGTCACGGACATTCTGCTGCAAGTAGCAAGTGATGTAGATCAGCGCGATCTGAGGATGGTTTTTGCGGATTTCGCGCCCGGTCTGAATCCCGTCCAAGGTGCCGGCGAGCTTGATGTCGAGTAGCACTAGGTCGGGCGACACTTCTTCGACATAGTAGAACGCGTCTGCACCAAAGATGGCCCTGAAGGGCACCTCGTACCCGTTTTTTTAAAGGACGGCTTGCAGGTTAAGGGCGGTGATGCCCTCGTCTTCGACGACTACAACGCGTTTGGCCATGGTGGGCTTCTCTGCTCAACCTTTGCGTACAAGGTGCCGGTCTTCGTAGTCCCCGCGCGGAAAGCGCTCCAGAGCCAACTCGCCGGGAATATAGTGCCAGGCCATGCTGTAGCGGGTGCGCTCGCTCTGGTTATCGACGGTGCCGTGCAGCAGGTTGGCCGAGAAAAGGGCGACGGTGCCGGCCGGCATCGGTAGGGCGACAGCTTTTGCTTCTTCGATTTGCGTCCAACTGCCGTGCATTGATGGGGTGCTTTGGTGCTCGGCGATTTCGCCCGAAAGATGGCTGCCGGGCACGACTTGCAGGCAGCCGTTTTCTAGATCGGCGTCCTGTAGGTAAATGCCGCAGGAGATGATCTGATCGGAGGTGGTGCCAAAATAATAATTGTCCTGGTGCCAGTGCGTCGAGGTGCCGCCGGCGAGCTTGGGAAAGAACTTGCTGCCGAAGCAGTCGAGTTCTTTCCCAAGCAAGGCGGCGACGCGGTCGACGATAGCTTGCTCGCAGGCCAGCGCGAGGATGCGCGCTTCGATCTGGCAGACGCCCTGCACCTTGTGCAAGAGGCCGGGGATCGGTGCGTTGTCGGAGCCGAGTTCGAGCGAAAAATGTGGGATAGGCGCTGTTAGCCCGTTGCCCCGGGCAACGAGCTCGTCGCAGACAGCGAGATAATGCGCAAGCCTGTCACCGTCGATCAGGCGCTCGAAAACGAGGTAGCCTTCCTCGTGGAAGCGAACGATTTCTTCATTGCTCAACATTGGTTTATCTCCAGGCCAAGGTAGCGTTGAATCTAAGCAAAGCGCCGCCGGGCCGCATCTGTAATTGCACGTCGGAGCCGAAATCGGCGAGGTGGGCGTCGACATAGGCGTCGATGGCGGCGAAGGAGGCGCAGAGCGCAAAATAGAGCAGACGAGTATTGCGGCGTGCTGCGCGGTCCTGATGGATTTCGGGGGTTGGTGCGGTGTTGATACGGCGGTGTTCGACGACGACTGAGCGTAGAGCCACAGCACTCGCCGTGCCGAAGAACAGCATCTTGATGGGCCGGTCGTTATAGTGTTGGCCCCAGCCGGGTAGTAGCGCAGAACGCAATAGCGCGCCACGCGGCGTTTTGGTGGTGTCGGCGCTGGTCGAGTCGGGGGCTGCCGCTAGAGCGGGCCGGCCCAACGATAAGACCAACAGCAGGCTAAGCGCCCAGCAGTGCGCCGACCTCGATCGGATAACCCCGCACAAAGGCCGTTCCTTCCATGGCGGCTTTACCCGCCGGTTGCACATTGTGCAAGAGCAAGGCGCCGGTGCCGCAGGCGATGACGGGGCCTTCGCGGCCGTCGGCGCGCAGCACCGTGCCGGGGGGGCCGGAGCCCTCCGCGTGTTGTGCCCGATGTATTTTAAAGGGTTGGCCCTGCCAGTGGGTGAAGGCGCCGGGCACAGGATTCATGCCGCGGACTAGGTTGCGAATATCTTCGGCCGGTCGATCCCAATGAATCAGCGCGTCTTCTTTGACGAGCTTCGGCGCGCGGGTGATGCCTTGCGCGTCTTGCGCGTGGCCGGTAATCCGCTCGTCTTCGAGGCCGTCGAGGGTTTCGACGACCATCGATGCGCCTTCGATACACAAACGCGCCTCCAACTCGCCGGCGGTCTCGTCTTCGCCGATGGCGAAGGGGCGTTGCAGCAGGATATCACCGGCGTCAACGCGCGGGTTGAGTTGGAAAGTGCTGATACCGGTCTCTTTTTCACCGTTGACCACCGCCCAGATGATCGGCGCCGCGCCGCGATAGGCGGGCAAGAGCGAGGGGTGCAGGTTGACTGAGCCGAGACGGGGAATCTCAAGTAGGCGCTTGGGCAGGATCGAGAAAGCAACGACGACAAAGAGATCGGGAGCGAGCGCGGTAAGGGCCTCGACCAATGCCGGGTCCTTAGTGGAGGCGGGCTGCAGGACCTCTATTTCGAATTCGAGCGCCTGTTCCTTGACCGGCGGGCTCGCCATTTGCCGGCCCCGCCCTTTGCGGCGGTCGGGGTTGGTGACGACCGCGAGCAATTCATGGTGGCTTGCCGCCAGGGCCTTGAGAGTGGGGACTGCGAAGTGCGGGGTCCCCATAAAGATGATTC